>JAOUDU010000487.1 GCA_029859085.1 Gammaproteobacteria bacterium
CGACCGTCCGGTCTCGACCATTTTACGCCAATCAGTATTACATCAAATCCCATAATGAATCGACAGATGAATAAGCAGCAGACATCAACTCTGCTTCAGACATAATCTTTCCTTTGAGAATAAAGACTCTTGCTTGGGGATATTCCGTTCGAGCATTAATCTCGGTCTTTTTTTCGTTTTATCTCCCCGGTTACAAAATCATCGGCAGCAACCCCACCACACCGAACAGGATCAGGTAGAACGCCACAATGTAATTCAGCAACCTCGGCCAGATTAAAATGGAGATCCCCGCCAGCAGGGAAATCAGCGGTGGCCCGGCCATGAAAAAATTCATATCCATATTCAGCAATCCCGGTAAACAAGCAGAGTGAAACTCAGTCCCGGAAAGGACTATCGCTTCTCTTTAATGAAAAAACCCTGTTCCTGATGCGCCAGCCGGCGGGTGTTTTTACCACCTGGTCATAATAGGACCCATAAAGAACCCGGTGACCCGGTCGCTCCTCCCGCGAGATGATCGGATAGATCCCGCGGGACAGCAGGTTCACCTGCCCCTCGCTCTCCCGCACATGAATATTGGTAATGAGGTGGGCCAGCGGATGCCTGCCCTCGTTCTCCATATAATCCTTTATGCCGGCAAGCCCTTCCATTTTCACGAGGTCCACCACCTCGAATACGGCGTCGTCAGTGAATACGGTGTCCAGCGCTGCCCAGTCGCGGTCGTCGATAACATCGCCATAGCGCGCCGCCAGCTCGTGTAATTCGATTTTGTCCTCGATCGACAGTGTCATAGTTGCTGCTCCGATTTTTTCCGCGGCTTTCTCGGGGAGGCCTTCCTCGCGGTCGCGGCCGGCTGTTTGACCGTGCGGGCTGTCCTGCCGACCGGCCGCGCCTTTACCGCGCTCTTGCGCTTGCGGGCCGGGGCGCGCCTCGCACCCAGCGTGGCGCTCTCGAGGGCGGCAAAGCTGCGCTCCATCGCGCGCGCCACGAAGGCCACATCGGGCAGCGCATGCTTGTCGGCCACCAGCCCGAAGTCGAGGCGGCTGCCGTGGGAGAGCACTGTGACATTGAGATTGCCCCCGGGCAGGAAGGCTGAGATCGGGTAGCTGGCAAGCTGCCGCGAACCGCGCAGGTACAGCGTGTCCTCCGGTGGGCCGGGTACATTCGAAACCAGCACGTTGTAGGACGGCGATATCATGCGCCCGAGGCCGGTGCGATCAGCCAGTTCCAGCGCCCCGGCCATCAGCACGGCGAAGTCCAGCAGGGCCTCCCGGGACATGGCCCTGGCCTCCGCCTTGGTGGCACGGGATGAATCCACCACCTGCCGCAGGCGCTCGACGATGCCCGCGCCAGGCTCGCCCATGCTGATATGCAGCGCGGTGGCCTGGGTGCTGGCCGTGGCATCGCCCTCCTCCCGCAGCGACATCGGGCACAGGGCCACGAGTGGGACGCGGGTGTTTTCACCCTTGGCATCCAGGTAGTCGTGCAGCGCCGCGTCGATCACGGTCAATACGATATCGTTGACCTTGGCCCCGGTGGCGCCGGCGATCGACCGGGCGCGATCCAGTGGCAGCGAGCAGGTGGCGATCGCGCGGGTGTCGTACTCCACGCGGTCATTCATGCGGGTGCGGGGTGCGTGGAACAGCTTCTGGGCACCACCTGGCCCCAGGTTGAGAAACTCCAGGCCCATTCTGGTGACGGCGCTGCCGATCTCGCCCACCGCCCCGACCTGGGCCAGCAGCGCCCTGCCCAGCTTGCCAAATCCGTCCCCGGCAGGTGCATGGACCGGGGTTCGGTCGGGCTCCTCGGCGACATAGGACCAGGCGGGTGTTATTTGTGCCCGGGTGGGCGAGGGCGACAGGGTGCCGTACATGCGCTTCACCCCCGACATGCCGTCGATGTAGGCGTGGTGGATCTTGCTGTAGATTGCGAAGCGATCGCCCTCCAGACCCTCGATAACCTGGGATATCCAGCAGGGCCGGTCGCGATTGAGCATCCCGCAGTGCAGCCGTTGCAGCACCTCGAATAACTGCTCATCGGTTCCCGGCGCGGGCAGCGCGGAATGGCGCACGTGGTAATCGATATCCAGCTGTTCATCCACCTGCCACTCGGGCAGGCCGAAGCGGGGAAAATGCGGGCGACAGTTAAACGGCTCGACCACCGGAGCCTGCTTAAAGGATTTGACCAGGTCACGCATATAGGTCGCCGGGGCGCCCGCCGGCTTCTGGAATATCTGCACGGCGCCGACGTGCTTGGGGGAACCCGCGGTCTCCAGCAGGAAGAACATCAGGTCCAGCGGAGGTATTTTCCTGTTAGCCATGGGCCGGCCCCACTGCATGCCGCAATAACTGCCCGTAGCCGAGAAAAACCGGGACACCGTCCAGCGCCCTGCACCGCTTCAGGTGAGAGCGCAGCGCCGCCAGCCGGTAGCAGGGCACGCTGGCCATGAAGTGGTGTTCCAGGTGAAAGTTGACCCCGTTGGGGGCGAATACCATGCGCTGCCACCAGGGCGCGTCGACAGTACGGGTGTTCATACGCGGGTCCGGGTCGTACAGGTCCGGCACTGCCGCGTGCTCCGCCACCTGCCTGATCCGGATGATCAACATGAAGAAGGTGAGGAAGGCGCCGAGCCAGACCAGGTAGGCCCAGCCTGTTCCGGCTGCGAACAGGACCAGGAATAACAGGAACTGCACCAGCAGCTGGCGCAACAGGGGCAGCGAACCCTCCCGCTTCTCCCGGCTGATAACACCCGAGGCGCCACGGAAGATAAAGCCCAGGAACTTGATCCCGGTCTGGCCGCTCAGATCGCGAATGACCTTGCGCCGGAAACTTTCCCGGGAGATGGGGTAGGCGGCATAGTTGGGCAGGTCCGGATCCTCACGGGTGCCCGCCTTGCGATGGTGGTCGAGGTGACCCCGGGCGTAAGCCGGCAGGTCGTTGAACACCGGCGCCGCGCACAACCACTGGCCGACCACATCATTCAGCCAGGGGGTCGCGAACAGGGTGCGATGTCCCGCTTCGTGCATCAGCACCGACAGCCCCAGCTGTCGCCCCGCCAGCAGGATCATCGCGAACAAAATGACGAAGGGGTTGGGGTAGGCCCCGACCACACCGAATATCGCCGCTATCGCCAGCCAGTTGCCCAGCACCAGGCGCCACGCCTGCAGGTCGCTCTTGGCGGTGAAGCGCACAATATCATCCCTGGTGAGATACTCGTTGATTTTCATATCGCGCTCCCTTCAGGCTCCGGTCGCTGCGCATCCGGGGGTTATTGTATGGCCGCGCGCCCGCCTG
>JAOUDU010000488.1 GCA_029859085.1 Gammaproteobacteria bacterium
AATGCCTGGTGGACTACCGAGGAGCTGGATTACGGGTTCGAGGACAGCGGCGCCAGGGTGGTGGTGGCCGACCGCGCCAGGATCGAGCGGCTCATGCCCATCGCTTCCCGGCACGGGCTGCAGATGGTCTCGGTGGATGACTGTGCCGGCCTGGCGATCGAGCACACGCCCTTCAATACCCTGGTGGCCGGGTTTTCCGGTGCGGCGATGCCCGCGGTCGATGTGTCCCCCGACGACTACGCCACCATCATGTATACCTCCGGCTCGACGGGCCATCCCAAGGGCGCGTTATCCTCCCACCGGGGCATATTGTCGGCCCTGTACAGCTGGATGCTGATGGGCGTCGCCACCAAGATGGTGTCCGGTGGCAGTGCGTCTCCGGACAAGTACCCCCCGGCGGGCCTGCTGACCATTCCGCTGTTCCACTGCACCGCGAGCCACTCGGCGTTCATGCTGTCGGTGATGATCGGGCGCAAGCTGGTGATCATGCACAAGTGGGACCCCCAGGAGGCCCTGCGCCTGATCGAGCAGGAGCGCATCACCTGGTTCAACGGGGTGCCCACCATGTCCGCCGAATTGCAGGCCGCCGCGGAAAAGTCGGACCGGGATATCTCCTCCCTCGCGGAAATCATGGCGGGCGGCGCGGCGCGGCCCCCCGACCAGGTGGGCAAGATCAGCTCCACCTTCAAGCGCGCCTCTCCAGGCATCGGCTACGGCCTGACCGAAACCAATGCGCTGGGTGCGGTGAACGCGGGGGCCTTCTACCTGGCCAATCCCCGCAGTACGGGCCGGGTGGTGCCGGCGGTGACCGAGTTCAGGATCACCGGCGAGGATGGCCTGCCGCTACCCACGGGCGAGCGCGGCGAGGTCTGCATCAAGTCGCCGGCCAACGTGGTCGGTTACTGGAACAAACCCGAGGCCACGGCGGAGGCCTTCGTCGACGGCTGGTTCCACACCGGGGACGTGGGCTACATGGACGCCGATGGTTTTGTCTATATCGTCGACCGCATCAAGGAAATCATTATCCGCGGCGGCGAGAACATCAGTTGCATCGAGGTGGAGGCCGCGATCTACAGCCACCCGGATGTGTACGAGGCGGCGGTATTCGGCCTGCCGGACGAGCGCCTGGGCGAGATCGTCGGAGCCGCTGTCGTGCTGCGCGAGGGCGCCGCGCTCAGCGCGCCGGCCCTGCGGGAACATATCGCGCTGCACCTGGCCGGTTTCAAGGTGCCCGCCCATATATGGTTCCGTAACGAGGCCCTGCCGCGTATCGCCTCGGGCAAAATATTCAAGCGCCAGTTGAAGGCGGACTACGCCGCCGAACTGGCCTCTGCCCGCGGGCAGGCCTGAGGCGCCAGGTCGCCACCAGTAACGAAATACGACAAATGGAGAGCAGTATGGATCTTGGAATCAGCGCGAAAATCGCACCGGTACTGGCAGATGTCAGGAACTTTATGGAAAAGGAAATTGCTCCGCTGGAGCGTGAATACCTCGGCGAGATCGGCGTTGGCGACCGCTGGCAGTTCACCCCGCGCCAGCTTGAGATCATGGAGGGCCTGAAAGAGAAGGCCCGGGCCCGGGGCCTGTGGAACTTTTTCCTGACCGACGGCGAGGCGGGCTCCGGCCTCAACACCGTTGAATACGCCTACCTGGCCGAGGAGATGGGCAAGTCCCATATCGCCGCCGAGGTGTTCAATTGCGCCGCCCCCGACACCGGCAACATGGAAGTGCTGCACAAGTACGGCAGCCAGGCCCAGAAGAAACAGTGGCTGGAGCCGCTGCTCAAAGGCGAGATCCGCTCCGCCTACGCGATGACCGAACCGGGGGTCGCCTCCTCCGATGCCACCAATATCTGTACCTCGGCGGTGCTCGAGGGCGACGAGTGGGTTATCAACGGCGAGAAACACTATGTGTCAGGTGCCGGTGACCCGCGCTGCAAGATCATGATCGTGATGGTGAAGACAGACCCGGAAGCCCCCAAGCACCTGCAGCAATCACAGATCCTGGTGCCCACCGATGCCCCGGGTTTCGAGAATATCCGCGCGATGAATGTGTTCGGGATGGACGACGCGCCCCACGGCCACATGCACCAGAAGTTCACCAATGTGCGGGTGCCGAAGGACAATATCATCCTTGGGGCCGGCCGGGGTTTCGAGATTTCCCAGGGTCGCCTGGGGCCGGGCCGCATCCATCACTGCATGCGCGCCATCGGCGCCGCGGAGAAAGCGCTCAAACTGTTGTGCGAGCGCTCCGTGTCACGCATCGCTTTCGGCAAGCCACTGGCGCGCCTCGGTGGCAACGTCGATATCATCGCCCAGGCACGGATGGATATCGAGCAGGCGCGCCTGCTGACCCTGAAGACCGCCTGGATGATGGACAATGTCGATGCGAAAGAGGCCCGCGTCTGGATTTCCATGATCAAGACCGTGGTGCCCAATGTCTCCATCCGCATCGTCGACCAGGCCATCCAGATGTTCGGCGCCCTGGGTATTTCCCAGGACACTCCGCTGGCCGGCATGTACATGGCCCAGCGTACGCTGCGCCTGGCGGATGGCCCCGACGAGGTGCACCGCATGGTGGTGGGGCGGCACGAACTGCGCAAGTATGCCGACCAAAAGGACGTCAACGCCACCTTCAGGGACGGCTGAACAGGGCCCCGCCTGGAGGCACAGGTGACGTGGCATTGCTTAATTGCGTGTTTAGCTACACTTGACCGAACTATTTCACACAGACTGATGAGGACTACACCATGGCAGTAAAAATCGTACCCAAGGATGAACTGGTCAATGCCGTTGGCACCAGGTTCGAGCCCGGCCCCTGGGTCGAGTTGAGCCAGGAGCGCATCAACTCCTTTGCCGACACCACCGAGGACCACCAGTTTATCCACGTCGATCTCGAAAAAGCCGCCAGGACGCCTTTCGGCGGCACCATCGCCCACGGCCTCCTGACCCTTTCCCTGCTGCCAAAGCTGGTGGAGGAGAGCGGTGTGTTCCCGGAAAACCTTGTGATGGGCCTGAATTACGGCTTCGACAAGGTGCGCTTTCTGGCACCCGTGCGCTCGGGCAAGCGGGTGCGGGCCAATGTGAGCATCGCCAGTGTCGATCGCAAGGATGAAAACCGTTTCCTGGTCAAGTTGTCGGTTTCAGTAGAAATAGAAGGGGAGGAAACTCCCGCGCTTATCGCAGAATGGCTGAATATGTTTATAGCCGGTTGAGCGTTCTGCCACAGTTTTCATTTCAGGAATTTTACGAGGAAGCAAAGCAATGACTATTCTTTATGAGGGCAAGGT
>JAOUDU010000489.1 GCA_029859085.1 Gammaproteobacteria bacterium
AGGCGCTGTCTCGGGGAAGATCTCCGGCAGGGATTCCTCGAACAGGTCAGGAATGTCCCGGTTCTCGAAGATGTAGTAGTAGTCCTGGTAAGCCTGTTCGCCCCGGCGCGCGCGGCGCGCCCATTCGTGCTGGTCCGAGGTATGGTTGACCACCACATCGAGGGTCAGCAGCATCTGCCTGCGGCGCAGGTCCGCGGCCAGGCCCTCCAGCTCCTGCAGGTTGCCGGAGCGGGCGTTGATGTTGCGGTAATCGCTGACCGCGTAGCCGCCGTCACTGGCGCCGGGAGGACATTCCAGTATCGGCATTATGTGGACCAGGTTGACACCCAGTTCCTGCAGGTAGGGCAGCTTGTCGCCGACTCCCGTCAGGTTGCCGGCGAATCCGTCCAGGTAGAGCGCCATGCCGACCCACTGCTGGTCGAGAAACCACAGGTGATCCTGTTCGCGCTCGCTGTCCAGCGCCTTCAGCGCCGGGTCCCGCGCAATATACTGTGCCGCCATCACGCTGACGAGCCGCTGCAGCTGGTCCCGGAAATCCTCGCGCTGGCCGTACAGGTGTTGAAACAGGTTATAAATGGCGTAGAAGTTGGCTCCCAACCGGGTATAGAAGTGACGCAGGTCGCGCTTGCGGATCTCCGGCCTGAGTTGGTCGAGAATGCTGTTCAGCAGGTAGTGTGACTGTTGTTCGTACATGAAAAAATCCGTTCCGTTTAATCGCCCAGTTGCCACTGGCGGCAGAATGTCCGGTAGAAATCGAGTTCCGCTACCGTGGCGCCGCGACGCCCAACCAGTGCCGCGGCGAAGTGCTGGGCGCGTTCCAGTGTGAGGGGCATGGGCCACTCCCGTAACAGCCCCAGCAGCATCACCGCCGCGAAGGCATCACCGGCACCAACGGTGTCCACCACCTCGGTACCCGGTTGTGGCGCCACCTGCAGGCATTCACCTCCCGCCAGCAGCAGCTGCGCACCCCTGGCGCCCCGGGTGACCAGCAGCCCCCTGAGGCCATGGCGCTGCAGGAACTCCCGGGCGGTCTCCTGGGAAGCGGGTTTCCCTGCGAGCAGCGCCAGTTCGTCGCTGTTCAGCTTCACCCAGTCCGCACCGGCCAGCAGGCCGTGCAGCACCGCCGGCTGCCACCAGGGCGGGCGCAGGTTCACGTCGATAAAAACGGACTGTGGACCCTGGCTGCGCAATTGCCGCAGGGTGGCGGCAGAGGTGGGGCCGCGGACCGCGAGGCTGCCATGGTAGAGCAGCGCACACTGCGCTGGGGGTTCGGGCTCGATATGGTCGTAGGCGCAGTCGGGAATGATCTCATAGGCGGGCTCGCCGTCGGCGAAAGTCACCGCCACCCGGCCGGTCGAGCGCGCCGGGTCTGTTTGCAGGTGCCGGGTGGTCATGCCCCAGCTTGCCATGGCGGCGCGAATCTGCTCGCCCTCGGGGTCGTTGCCGACCCGGCTTATCATTTCGGGTGACTGGCCAAAGGCCTGCAGGTGCCAGGCGACATTGAAAGGCGCGCCACCGAGCACGCGGTTGCCGTCCGGGAAATGGTCAAACAGCACTTCGCCGAATATATACACCGGCCGGGCATCGCTCATGTCGTCGCCTCCAGTCCCATCCAGGACAGCAGCCGGGGATGGTAGTGGGCGATGCCCTCGAGTATTCCCGCGCTGTAGTTGCCGTTCATCCCGTAGAAGTCCCCGCGGGCGATATACAGGCGTGCACTGTTGCCTTCTGCAGCGGCCTCCCGCATTGCCCGGGCCTGCACCGCGGGCTCGCTGTTGGCCACCAGCACTGCCGGTATCGGGCTGGCCAGCACCTCGATATCATTGCCGCTGTCGCCGCTGAAAACCGTATCTTTGTCGGAAAAGCCCTCATTGCGCTGCAGCGCTGTCACCGCATGGTACTTGCTGGCTCCCGACGGCAGTATATCCAGCAGGCCTGTGGCCGCGGGTTCATCCACGCTCCAGACCAGCCGGGCGCGCACCGCCCCGGATAGCAGGCGCCGGTTGATGGCCAGCTCGAGCGCCGCCAGGTCGCTGTCCAGCGCCAGGTAATAGCTGACCTTGTGGAGATTCTGCTTGTGGGCCTCCTGGGGCGCCAGGGCGCGGACATCGGCGAGCAGCTCCTGCAGGTCGCGGTTCGTTTTGCCATTCCAGTCTGCGCCGACCTGGTGCGCCCAGTCCGTATCCGGTTGCCAGTTCGAGCCCGCTTCCAGCCGGTAAATAGTGGTGCCGACATCGCCGATCACGAAGTCAGGTGTGGGCAGTTGGTACTGCGCCATCGCGTCCTCCACCAGTTGCCGGTGGCGCCCGGTCACGTAGGCCAGCACAACCCGGGGGTCGGCGGCCAGGGTGGCGAAAACCTCGCGGGCATCGGGTGATTCCGGCTGGGAACCGTTGGGGATCAGGGTGCGATCAAGGTCGGTGCATAACAGCAATCGCTCAGTCATATCGCACCCGGCACCCGCCGAAAAAATCGTAGTGCTCTATCGCTTCCAGCAGGCCCCCGGCATTGGGCTGCCGGGCAAAATATATGCGATCCATATTGGCCAGGGGTGACAGCTCCTCGTGGTGGCGGTTCTGTACCACCACCGCCAGGGTATTGCCGCGCATCATGTCCTCATCCGCGCCGGAGCCGCCGGCCACCAGCATCTGTTCCAGCGGAATCTCCAGGCGCTGCGCGACGTAGCGCAGTGCCTGTCCCTTGGATGCGCGGGTGGGTATCACATCCAGGAACTGGCCGAAGGACAGGACGACATTCGCCGAGATTTCCTGCTGCCGGAGCATGGTATTGAGTTCGTCCAGGCCGGGTGCGAGGTCCTCGTCGTAGTAATAGGAGATCTTGAACTGCGTCTGCTGCCGCTGGTCCTGGGGTATCAGCCCGGGAATGCGTGACAGGGCGATCTTGACCCGGCGCGCTGACCAGTCGTGGTCGATATGGTCGGCCCACAGGTCATCGTCCGTGAGCGCCCGGCCGTACTGGATGCGAGTGCCCATGCTGGTGATGAAAATGTCGGGCGTCGGTATACCGTGCCTGTTCATCAGGGCCAGGGCAGAATCGACCCGCCGGCCGGTCGCGATCGCGAACGAGACTTTTTTCCGGTTTTCCCGCAGCAGTGCAAGTAGTGATCCCAGCGCGGAATCATCGCCGACCAGGCTCTGGTCGAGGTCAGTGACGATGCAGCGGTCGCGATAGCGCAGCGCCTGCGGCAGCGGCGGGACACTGGACAGCGCTGTATATTTTCCCGCCAGGCCGCAAATTTCTGCCACGTACGCGTCGGCGTGGG
>JAOUDU010000490.1 GCA_029859085.1 Gammaproteobacteria bacterium
GGAGATGTCCGGCAACCCCCGGGCCTTCAACGACCTGCTGGCCAATATGTGCCATGGCGGCAAGGTGTCGATCCTGGGCATTCCCAGCGAAAACACGACCATCGACTGGAATATAGTCATCTTCAATATGCTGACTCTGAAGGGGATCTACGGCCGCGAGATGTACGAGACCTGGTACAAGATGTCGGTGATGATCGACTCCGGGCTGGATATCTCGCCGGTGATCACGCATCGCCTGCCGTACACCGAATTTCAGCAGGGTTTCGATGTAATGAGCAGCGGCGAGGCCAGCAAGGTCGTGTTGAACTGGGACCTGTAGGGTCGAAGAGCCTACATTAGCGAGGAGCAATGACATGTACAGCCGCTTTCAGGAACACATCGCCGCCGAACTGGCGAGCATCGACGCCGCCGGGCTGACCAAGCACGAGCGCCTGATTACCACCCCACAGGGCGCTCACGTGGGGGTGACCGGGGGCCGGCAGGTGCTCAACCTCTGCGCCAACAACTACCTGGGCCTGGCCCAGCACCCGGCGGTCAACGCCGCAGCGGCGCAGGGCCTGCACGACTGGGGTTACGGCATGGCCTCGGTGCGCTTCATCTGCGGCACCCAGACCCTGCACAAGCAGCTCGAGGACAGGCTCAGCGCATTCCTGGGCACCGAGGACACCATCCTCTACCCCTCCTGCTTCGATGCCAACGGGGGCCTGTTCGAAACCCTGCTGGGCGAGGAGGACGCGGTGATTTCCGACGAACTGAACCACGCCAGCATCATCGACGGCATCCGCCTGAGCAAGGCCCGGCGCTTCCGCTACCGCAACAACGACATGGCCGACCTGGAGGCGCAGTTGCAGGCCGCGGATGCCGCCGGCGCGCGCTTCAAGCTGATCAGCACCGACGGGGTATTTTCCATGGACGGCTATATCGCCCGGCTGGACGAGATCTGCGACCTGGCCGATAAATACGATGCCCTGGTACATTTCGATGACTGTCACGCCACCGGCTTTATCGGCGCCACCGGCCGCGGCACCCACGAACTGCGCGGCTGCATGGACCGGGTGGATATCATCACCGGCACCCTGGGCAAGGCCCTGGGGGGCGCCAGCGGCGGCTATACCGCGGCGAGGCGGGAAATCGTCGCCCTGCTGCGCCAGCGCTCCCGGCCGTACCTGTTCTCCAATACCGTGGCGCCACCGGTGGTCGCCGGTGCGATCAGGGCGATAGAGCTGGTCGATGAGGAGCCGGCCCTGCGCGACCGCCTGCATCGCAACACCGTGCGCTTTCGCGCGGGCCTGGAATCCCTGGGCTTCGACCTGTTGCCGGGTGAGCATCCCATCGTGCCGGTGATGCTGCACGACGCGGCGCTGGCGGGCCGGTTTGCGCAGGAGATGCTGAGCCACGGTGTATACGTGGTGGCGTTTTCCTTTCCGGTGGTAGCGAAAGGAAAGGCGCGCATCCGCACCCAGATGTCCGCCGCCCTCAGTGACGACGATGTCGACTTTGCCCTGGAGGCGTTCGCCCGGGCGAAGCGGGCGGTGTCCTGACGGACAGCGGCACGATGAGTCCCGTCGACCGGATCTACCGGTTTCTCTGGGACCGGCATCGGCGTCCGTCGCCCTGGGCCCGGCACCTGTACAAGCGTATGGCACGACGGGGAATCGCCCCCGGATACCGCTTCGAAACAGATTTTTTCGGGCTCCAGTACCGGGGTAACCTGGCTAACAACATCGATTTCGATATCTACTTTTACGGCGCCTTCGAAAAACCCCTGCTGTTTTTCCTGCGGGACGCGATGCGGGTGATTGCACCGGGGCAGGCCGCGCCCGGCGATACCGATTGCATCGAACCGGTATTCATCGACATAGGGGCAAATGTCGGCCAGCACTCGCTGTTCATGGCGGCCCAGGGCGCCCGGGTGCACGCCTTCGAGCCTTTCGCCCCGGTGCGCGAGCAGATGCTGGGGCAGATCGAGGCCAACGCCCTGGCCAGCATTACCCTGCACCCGGTGGCACTCGGCAGGCAGAACACCCACCTGCCCTTCTTCGCTCCCACCGGCAACAATGCCGGCATCGGCTCGTTCGATCCCGGGACGGCGGACAAAGGCAATATCCCCATCGGCGAGCTGGAACTCGTCAGGGCCGATGACTACTTCCCCCGGCATCGCATAGACCGCATCGACCTGGTCAAGATCGACGTTGAGGGCTTCGAGAAAATGGCGCTGGCGGGCCTGCGCGAGACCCTGCGCCGGACCCGTCCGGTAATCGTGTGCGAGGTCTCCCACGGCAACCCGCTGTCTTTCGCGAGCCTGGAGGAGTTGCGGGCGCACCTGCCCAATGACTACCGGCTGTTCACCTTTGACAAGCGCAAGGCCGACGGCTCCAAAGCGCGCCGGCGCGATGCGCGAGCCCGCAGGTCGGGACACTACCGCATCATTCCCTTTACCGGTTTGCTCGCCTCGGGGCAGGACGATGTCATTGCCTGCCCGCTTGAGAAGTGTGCCCGGCTGCCGCGGGAGAACAGCGGGACTAGGTAAAGCAGGGGTAATCGCTGTACCCCGCCGCACCGCCGGCGTACAGGGAGCGCGGATCAAACTTCGCCAGCTCGACCCCTTCGCGAAAACGCGCTACCAGGTCGGGGTTGGCGATAAACGGCCGGCCGAAGGAAACCGCCGCGGCGGCGCCGCTGGCGACCACTTCAATCGCCTCCGCGAAAGTGTAGCTATCGTTGACCACCAGGCGATCGCCGAAGTAACGCCGGCCGAGGGCGATATTGTCCACCCTTCCCTTCGGCAACCGGATCACATGCAGGTAGGCAAGGTCCAGCGCGACCGCCCTGCCCAGCAGGTGCTCGAAGGTTTCCTGCGGGTTGTCGTCGCTGAGGTCGTTGAAGGGGTTGTCGGGGCAGATGCGCATCCCCACCCGGCCGGGACCGTCCACCGAGACGATGGCCGCCAGCGCTTCCAGCGCGAAGCGACAGCGGTTTTCCACGCTGCCACCGTAACTGTCATCGCGCCTGTTGGTGCCGGTGGAAAGGAACTGGGCCGGCAGGTAGCCGCTGGCGCAGTGCAATTCGACGCCATCGAACCCGGCGGCATAGGCATTGGCGGTTGCCAGGCGGAATTCCTCGATCACCCCGGCGATCTCCCGCGTGGCCAGGGCGCGGGGCTCGTCAAAGGGCGCCATGCCCGCCTGGTCGGTATAGATTTCACCCCGGGCGCGAATGGCCGAAGGCGCGACGGTCTCGCTGCCGGCCGGCTTGTTGAGGTGGCTGGCCGCCC
>JAOUDU010000491.1 GCA_029859085.1 Gammaproteobacteria bacterium
TATGGAGGCATTCGCGGCACATATGGAACGGAGCAAAGGCGGACGGCTTGTTGTTATCGGCTCTGTTGCCGGTGACCGTGGGCGCAAGTCCAATTATGTCTATGGTGCAGCCAAAGGCATGCTGGAACGATATGTGCAGGGTCTCCAGCACCGCCTGGCTGGCTCCGGCGTGCGTGTGAGCCTGGTCAAGCCCGGTCCTACCGCCACTCCGATGACCTCCGGCCTGGATGGCGTCGGGGTAACCCTGGCGAAAGTGGAGGATGTTGCCGCTGCGATAGTAAGGGGAGTAAAGCGAGGCAAGCCGGTGATTTACGCACCCGGGAAATGGCTTGTTATCATGCTGGTGATCAGGCATTTACCCCGATTTATATTCAATAAGCTGGACATATAGGCGACCGGAGCCGCTGATGTTAACCCGGAGAATAGTCATCCCTGGTGGGGCCGGCCTTGTTGGCCAGAATCTCGTCGTCAGGCTGAAGCAGCGGGGCTATAACAATTTACTGGTGATCGACAAGCACCGCGCCAACCTGGCGACCCTGGCCAGACTGCACCCGGACGTACAGACCGAGCTCGCGGACCTGTCGATGCCTGGAGACTGGCAAAAGCTTCTTCCTGATGCCGATGTGGTAGTGCTCCTGCAGGCGCAGATTGGAGGCAATAGTCTCGCCGAGTTCGATCGCAACAATGTCGCGGCCACGCGACACATACTCGCGTCGATCAGGCAGGACAAGCCCCCTTATCTCGTCCATGTCAGCTCGTCTGTGGTGGAATCTGTGGCCGACGATTTCTACTCCAGTACCAAGCGGGCCCAGGAGCAACTGATCGCAGGCAGCGGCCTGAGCTGCCCGATTCTCAGGCCCACGCTGATGTACGGCTGGTTCGACCGCAAGCACCTGGGCTGGTTGTCGCGGTTTATGAAAAAAGTGCCGGTCTTCCCGATACCCGGGGGTGGCCACTATATGCGCCAACCGCTCTACGTTGGCGACCTTTGCCAGATTATTATCAGCTGCATCGAAAACCGCACCCCTGGCGGCATATACAACATATCGGGGCAGCAGAAAATAGATTACATTGACATCATCCGGGCGATAAAAAGGACGACAGCTTCCAGGGCGATGATCGTGCACATACCCTATGCCCTGTTTTACTTTCTGCTGCAAATATGGGCGTTGTTTGATAAAAACCCGCCCTTTACAACCCAGCAGCTCGCGGCGCTCTGTGCCGATGACGAGTTTGAGGTCATCGATTGGCCGACGATATTCGGGGTCCGCGCAACACCTTTTGAGCAGGCCCTGGATGAGACATTTAATCATTCCACCTACAGCAAAGTGGTCTTAGAGTTTTAATTATGGGCAATCGGGTCGCGGTACTGGGCGCCGGGCCAATGGGCCTGGCGACCGCATACGAACTCATCCGGCAGGGCCACAGGCCCGTCGTGTTCGAGGCCGACGACCGGGTGGGTGGAATGACCGCGGCCTTCGACTTCTCGGGTTTAATGATCGAGCGTTACTACCACTTCCACTGTACGTCTGACACCGCCTTCCTGGATATGCTTGGGGAATTGGGGATTGCTGACAGGATGCGCTGGAAGGAGACCAGGATGGCCTACTGGTATGATGGCAGGCTGCAATCCTGGGGAAATCCCGTCGCGCTGCTGAAATTCAGGGGCCTGGGGTTACTCGCCAAGTTCCGGTACGGCCTTTTTGCCTTTCTTTGTACAAGGAGAAATAACTGGGAGCCCCTGGACAACGTCAATGCCAGGGAGTGGGTGCTGCGCTGGGTGGGACCTGAGGCGTACGAGATTCTCTGGCGACGACTCTTCGAGTACAAGTTTCATCATTTCACCAATAATCTCTCCGCAGCCTGGATCTGGAGCCGGATCCGGCGCCTGGGGCGTTCGCGCTACAGCATATTCAGGGAAAAGCTCGGCTACCTGGAGGGGGGCTCGGACACCTTCCTGCGAGCCGCCTCGGCGTTTATCAGGGAGAACGGAGGCGACATTCGCCTGCAATCGCCGGTATCCAGGGTGCATATCCGCAATGAGGCGGTACACGCGGTGGAAACGGAAGGGTTGATAGAAGGCTTTGACAGGGTGATCAGCACAATTCCGCTGCCATTCGTGCCGCGGATCATGCCTGACTTGCCGCAGCCGGTGCGCGACGCATACGCCTCGGTCGATAATATCGCGGTGGTCTGTGTCATCGTCAAGCTCGCCAGTTCTCTCTCGCCCAATTTCTGGATCAACATCAACGATCCTGAAATGGATATCCCTGGTCTGGTTGAATACACGAACCTGCAATCACTGGGCGACCACGTTGTCTACGTGCCGTTTTACCTGCCGGGGGATCACCCCAGCTACGCCCGGTCCGACCAATGGTTTACGGACCGTGTTTGCGCCTATCTGCGCAAGATCAATCCCGGCCTTGGGGCCACCGATATCATCGAGGTCAGGGCAAGCCGCTACCGCTTTGCCCAACCTGTATGCGAACCCGGGTTCGCCCGGAAGTTGCCGCCGATTGGGTTGCCGGTAAAGGGTTTATGGGTAGCGGATACCTCCTATTATTATCCGGAAGACCGGGGCATATCCGAGAGTATCGAGTTGGGCCGCAAGCTGGCCATTATGGCCGCATCGTGCTGAAGCATTTTTTCACCCGGCAGTTCGTCGGTTTTCTGTTGGTGGGGATTACAGCGGCAGTGCTCCACTGGTTGTCCCGGATACTCCTGAGCCAGATGTTGCCCTATTCCTGGGCGGTGGCTTTTGCCTATGTCCTGGGGATGACGATCGCATTCCTGCTCAACAGTTATTACGTGTTCCCGGCATCTGACAAGCCGGTCCACAAGCAGGCCAGGGATTTCTTTTTGATAAATATAGCGTTTTTCCCGGTGGTCTGGGCTTCTGCCCTCGGGCTCAATCGGGCGCTGATTGAGTTCGGTATGGGGTGGCACTCCCAGGAGCTGGCCCACGCGGTTGCTATCAGCTTGCCCTTGCTTGCGACTTTTCTGCTCTACAAGTTGTTTGCGTTCAGGGAGAAGTATCATGGATAAGGACAGCCTGGCGAAGCTCTACCAGAACAGGTTTACGGAGGATCAGCTCCCCCGCAAGAATGCGATATGGCAGGTCATCTGCAGTCGGTTTTTCCAAAAGTATATAGAGCCGGGCGATACGGTGGTCGATCTTGCCTGCGGCTACGGGGAGTTCATCAACAATATTTCGGCTGGTGAAAAGATTGCCATAGACCTCAATCCTGATTCCAGGGGGCATCTCGACA
>JAOUDU010000492.1 GCA_029859085.1 Gammaproteobacteria bacterium
GATGGCCCTGCAGGGCGATTTCAAGATGATCACCACGGGTACGCCCGTCGAGAACCACCTGGGCGAATTGTGGAACCTGTTTCGCTTCATCAATCCCGGCCTGCTGGGTTCGCTGAAGGAATTCAATCAGCGTTTTGCGGTGCCGATCGAGGTGCAGAACAGCCGCGAGGTCAAACAGCAGCTCAAGCAGCTGATTCGGCCCTTCATCCTGCGGCGCATGAAATCCGACGTGCTGACCGAGCTGCCGGCGCGGACCGAAGTCACCCTGCATGTCGAGTTGGATGCGCAGGAACAGGCCTTTTACGAGGCCCTGCGGCGCGAGGCCATCAAACGCCTGGCCGAGACCGACGAGGAGGCTAACCCGGGTAAGCAGCGCGTGAAGATGCTGGCGGAGATCATGCGACTGCGCCGCGCCTGCTGCAACCCGCGGCTGGTCATGCCGGACAGCACCGTCGGCAGCGCCAAGCTCAAGGCGTTCGGCAGCGTGCTGCAGGAACTGCTGGAGAGCCGCCACAAGGCGTTGGTGTTCAGCCAGTTTGTCGGCCACCTCGACATTCTGCGCGACTATCTCGAGCAGAAGGGCATCAGCTATCAGTACCTCGATGGCTCGACGCCCGCTCAGCAGCGTCAGCGTGCGGTGGAGGCTTTTCAGAGCGGCGACGGCGATGTGTTCCTGATCAGCCTCAAGGCCGGTGGTGCCGGGCTGAACCTGACGGCAGCAGACTATGTGATCCATATGGATCCCTGGTGGAATCCCGCGGTTGAGGACCAGGCCTCGGACCGTGCTCATCGCATGGGGCAGCAGCGACCCGTTACCATTTACCGCCTGGTGGCCAAGAACACCATCGAGGAAAAAATCGTCGGCATGCATGAGCAGAAGCGCGATCTGGCCAACAGCCTGCTGGAGGGCAGCGATATGAGCGGCAGGATGTCGGTGGATGAAATGATGGCGCTGCTCCGGGAGGCCTGACAGCCAGCGCCGCGACGGGCCCCGAGCCCAGGGACGTGGACGATATAGACTGTTTGCCGAACGGCGTCTCATCGGCTTACATTGAAGACCCCCAGGCTGAAGTCCGGACGATTTTTTGTGCAGGTTGCGTATCCTTGCGCCCCCGCTGCTGGCCACACACGCCATCGACGCGGCCGCACGGTGGTGCCACCGCCCCGCCGGCCGTCGCAACCCGCCCGGGCGCAGCACGGCGCTGCCGAGGGTGCCCTGCGACGGGGTACCAATGGGCTTTGACCGCTTAAAAGATGACTATGATGAAGTTTGCTCTCGCCTGTGTGCTCTCCGCCATCTATTACCCGCTCCTGGGTCTGTGCCTGGTACTGTTCCAGCCCATTCAGTGGCTGGCATTGAAACTGGGGGGCTATCGGGCCCACAAACTCTCCGTGGATTATTTGAACCTCAGCCTGCTGGCCTGTCTCCGCGTGCTCGGGACGCGCATCCGCTTTGACAATCCGTACCCCTTGCCCAGCGATGCCCCGCTCATCGTCGTCGCCAATCACCAGAGCATGTATGACATCCCCCCGTTGTCATGGTTTTTTCGCGCTCATCACCCCAAGTTCGTCGCCAAGCAGGAACTCGGCAGATACATCCCAAGCGTGTCCTTCAATCTGCGGCACGGTGGTTCCGTACTCATCGATCGACAGGACCCGAGGCAATCCCTGCGGGCGATCACCAGCTTCGGCAAGAGCCTCGAGAATAGCCGCCACTGCGCAGTGATCTTCCCCGAGGGTACCCGCGGCAGAAGCGGCAAAGCCCAGTCGTTTACCGAGAACGGCCTCAAAATGCTCACGAGGAACGCGCCCTCGGCCTACGTGGTTCCCGTCACCATCAACAATGCCTGGCAGTTGCAGCAGTACGGGATATTTCCCCTGGGCATCGGCGTGCACCTCAGCCTGCAGGTGCACCAGCCTATCCCCGCCAGTTCGGTCAGTTTCCGGGAGCTTTTCGAGAGGGTTGAAGCTACCATCAGTGGGTCGATAAGATAACGGGTTGTTAGAGGGAAGAGTCATGCCTGATTACAATGTCCGGCTGGAAGTCATGGGCGCGCTTGAGCCGACTGTCCACGCCTTTATCGATAAATTTCTCAAGATCCCGGAAACCCACTGGCAACCGGCGGATTTACTGCCGGATTCCTCGAGTGACGCCTTTCTCGATCAGATCCGGGAGATAAGAGAACTCTCAAAGGAGCTGGACGACGATTTCTGGATCGTTCTGGTCGGCGATACCATCACCGAGGAAGCGCTGCCCACCTATGAATCCTGGATTATGAGTCTCGATGGGATCGATCAGGTGCAGGAGGGCCAGGGCGATAACGGCTGGGCCAAATGGACCAGGGCGTGGACCTCAGAGGAGAACCGGCACGGGGATGCGCTCAACAAATACCTCTATCTGTCCGGCCGGATCGACATGCGCGAAGTCGAAATCTCCACCCAATATCTGCTGGCCGATGGCTTCGATATCGGCACCGCCAGCGACCCGTACAAGACCTTCGTTTACACCAGCTTCCAGGAACTCGCCACGTTCATCTCCCACAATAACGTCGCCAGGATCGCCAAGTCCAAGGGACACAGCGTTCTGGAGAAAATGAACCACGTGATTGCCAGGGATGAGATGCGGCACCACGTCGCCTATGCGGAGTTCGTGAAACAGATCTTCAGCTGCGACCCCAGCGAAATGATGCTGGCCTATCTTCACATGATGAAACACAAGATCGTCATGCCCGCCATGCACCTGCGGCAATCCAGTGGCAGCCAAGGCGACAGCTTTGACAACTACGCCGTCGCCGCCCAGCGCATCGGCGTCTACACCGGTTTCGATTACGTGGATATTCTCAGAAAACTGAACAATATCTGGGGCCTGGAAAATATCGGGGGGCTGACAGACGAGGCCGAGGCGGCCAGGGATTACCTGGTCAAATTGCCGGACCGCATGCACCGGCTGGCTGAACGCATCAAGATCCCCGACACCCGCTACGACTTTAAGTGGTTGCTGTGAGCCATCGCTTGCGGCCAGTCGGCAGCCGTCCGATCCGGCCTGCATAGGCACCCGCGACGAGGGCGTCGGGTATCAGGGGCATCAATATGATCGGCGAAGTCGACATCGACCGAACCGTCGTTGATCGGCTCCTTCCCCACCATAACGAGCCCGTGCAGCCGCCGGTTAACCCTCTCACCGGGCTTACACTCAATACCGCCCAATCCCCGCCCGCAAGCCAATAGAAGAAGCCCGAATGCACCGATGGAGTAAGTGCGTA
>JAOUDU010000493.1 GCA_029859085.1 Gammaproteobacteria bacterium
CCAACCGACAGGTCATCGGAGCGCACGTTGCGGAAGCAACCGTTCTTGGAACGCCCCATGGGGCTGCGGGCGTAATCGACTATCACTGCGTCTCTTGGATTCAACTTCACAGTACTTCTCCTCATCTCGCCCTGAAATTAATAGTAGGTTTCGCCGGCAGCCAGCTTGGCCTGCATGCCGTCGGTCAGCTCGTAGGCCTTGCCCAGGTGGGCGAACTTTTTCGACATCTCGGCAATGTGCGCCAGGCCGACCGTATCCATCCAGCGGAAAATGCCGCCGCGGAAGGGAGGGAAGCCAACGCCGTAGAGCAGGGCCAGGTCGGCCTCGGCGGCGCTGCCCACGATGCCCTCTTCCAGGCAGCGCGCCAGCTCGATAGCCATCGGCAGCATCATCCGGGCGATGATATCGTCGCGCTCGAATTCCTTGCGGGCGGCCACTTCCGGCGCCAGCAACTTGTAGGTTTCCTCGCTGGCGGTCTTGACGGGTTTGCCGCGCTTGTCCGCGACGTACTCGTAGAAACCCTTGCCATTCTTCTGGCCGAAGCGGTTGTTCTCGAACATGATCTCGGTGGCGGTCTTGAAGCCGGGTGTCATGCGATCGGGAAAGCCCTCGGACATGACCTGGGAGGCGTGGACGCCGGTATCGATGCCGACCACGTCAGTCAGGTAGGCGGGGCCCATCGGCCAGCCCCAGCGCTCCATGACCTTGTCGACGGCCTGGAAGTCGGCACCGTCGCGCACCAGCGCGTTGAAACCGCCGAAGTAGGGGAACAGCACCCGGTTGACCAGGAAGCCGGGGCAGTCGTTGACCACCACGGCCTTCTTCCCCATCCGGTTGGCGTAGGCCACGGTGGCGGCGATCGCCTCGTCGGAACTCTTCTCCCCGCGGATCACTTCCACCAGGGGCATCGCGTGCACCGGGTTGAAGAAGTGCATGCCGCAGAAATTCTCCGGCCGCTGCAGGGCCTCGGCAAGGTAGGTGATCGAGATCGTCGAGGTATTTGAAGCGAGAATGGCGTCCTCGCGGATGTGCTTCTCGGTCTCCGCCAGCACCGCGTGCTTGACCTTGGGGTTTTCCACCACGGCCTCCACCACGATATCCACATTCTCGAAGCCTTCGTAGCTCAGGGTCGGGTCGATGTTGTTCAGCACCTCGCCCATTTTCTCCGGCGTCATGCGGCCCCGGGCCACGCGCTTGGCCAGCAGTTTGTTGGCCTCGTTCAGGCCCAGGTCCAGGCCCGCCTGGGCGATATCCTTCATCTTGATGGGCACGCCCTTGAGGGAGGACTGGTAGGCGATACCGCCGCCCATGATGCCGGCGCCCAGCACCGCGGCGCGCTCGATTTTCCTGCTCGCCTTCTTCTCCCAGCCCTTCGCTTTCTTCGCCAGCAGCTGGTCCGAGAGGAATACGCCGACCAGGGCGGTGGCGACCGGGGTGGTGGCCAGCTCGGCGAAGCCGTCGGCTTCCACATCGAGGGCGTCATCGAGGCTCATGCCCCGGGCCTTCTCGATCACGTCCACCACCTTGATCGGCGCGGGGTAGTTCTTGCCCGCCTGTTGCGCCACCATCGACTTGATGGTGAAGAAGGCCATCATCGCCTCGGTGTCGTTCAGGGGCAGGGGGCTGCTCTTGGCCTTGCGGCGATCCGCGAAGCCCAGCTTGCCGTCCACGCCGCCCTGCAGGGTGGCCAGGGCCACCGCGCGCAGTTGCTCCGGTGGCGCCACCGCGTCCACCGCGCCCGCCTTGAGGGCGTCGTCGGCGCGCTTTTCCGCGCCGGTGGCCATCCACATCACCGCCTCGTCCACACCGATGATGCGGGGCAGGCGCACGGTGCCGCCCCAGCCCGGCAGGATGCCGAGCTTGGTTTCCGGCAGGCCGATGACCGCCGCGGTGCTCATCACCCGGAAGTCGCAGGCCAGGCAGATCTCCAGGCCGCCGCCCATGGCGGCGCCGTTGATTGCCACGCAGCTGGGGTAGGGCAGGTTCTGCAGGCGGTTGAAGTTGGTGTTGTTGGTGCCGGTGAAGGGCTTGATGTCTTCCTTGCTGGCCCCGAACAGGCTGGTGAATTCGGTGATGTCGGCGCCCACGATGAACACCGGCTTGCCGCTGGTGACCAGCAGCCCCCTGATGCCTGACTCGGCCTCCAGGGCATCCAGTGCCGCCGTCAGGCTGCTCACGGTCTGCCGGTCGAATTTATTGACGGATTCGCCCTGCCGATCGAAATTCAATTCGGCAATGTCGCCGTCCAGGCGTTTCACCGAGAGTGCGTCACTCTGATAGATCATATCGATGTCCTGTAGATGTCCGCTTATAGGGTGGATGTGGTTGGCCCCCGTGGGCCGCTGCCCGCGCTCGAGGGGGTCCTTCCGGGGGCGGGTATTGTAGCGGGCAAAAGGGGCGGTGGGAATGAAAAGTTTACACCGACAACATGCCGGCGGATACCATGGATCCCGGCCCGTGACCGGGTCTTTTTGGGAAAAAACACCTGATTACCGCGGTCCCCGCCCGCTGACTTATGGCGCACTGTGTGCTACTTTTGCGCGCTATGAAACTCCTGACTGACTGTTTGCGCCGGGCAGTGTTGCCTGTGTGCTTGGTGCTCTCTGCCTGTGGCGGCGGTGGCGGTGGTTCATCCGGCGTCAGCGCCGAGGGCGGAGCGGGGACGGGCAGCGCCGGCGCGCCGCCTCCGGCGGTCTCCTGGTACAGTACCGCCAAACCACTGATCGAGCGCTACTGCGTGGCCTGCCACACGGAGGGTGGTGTCGCGCCCTTCCCGCTGCAGACCCACAACCAGGTGCTGGCCAAGCGCTCGGCGATGATCTTTGTGCTGGAGGGCGACACCATGCCTCCCCAGGGCTACGCAGACCTGGGCCCGGGCGAGACCCGCCTGTTACTGGACTGGCTCGATGCCGGCGCCCCCCTGGGAGACCCGTCCCAGGAACCCCTGCGGCAACTGGCGGGTGGTTTCACCTACCAGGCCGACGCCCGTGCCATCATCGAGGACAAGTGTGTCAGCTGCCACGTCCAGGGTGGTATCGCGCCCTTTCCGCTGGAAAGCTATGAGCAGGTGAAGGCGGTGGCAGCGGCTGCCGCCTTTGCGGTGGAAAGCGGTAAAATGCCGCCCTGGCATCCCACCGACGGTTACACCAGCTTCGCCGGCAGCCGCGCCCTGACCCCGCAGCAGAAATACACGTTGCTGAACTGGCTACAGGGTGACCTGGCCGAGGGCAATCCCGCAGATTACGTGGCGCCGCCGGCAAAA
>JAOUDU010000494.1 GCA_029859085.1 Gammaproteobacteria bacterium
TCCAATATTCCGCGTATACAGAAAGGCTTGCACACCAACGGTTGCAAGCAGGTCTGGCTCGCCGACTACTACGAAAAAATGATCCTGAATATGCACCAGGAAATGGATCGCTACCTGATGGACTGATTGCGCCGGGCCCTGCGGCCCCCGGTAACGGCCCGCTGCATGCCGGACACGGCGGCTTACCGGGAGCTGTGTTCCAGGGCGGCGCGTATCTTGTGCTTCAGGACCTTGCCGGCATCGTTTTTCGGCAGCGCGTCCCAGATTGCCACCTGTTCCGGCACCTTGAACCTGGCGACACCCCGGGCATCGAGAAATGCGCGCAGCTCCGCCACGCCGGGTCGCGCCTGGCCCCGCGGCACGATAACGGCGCAAGCCCTTTCGCCGGTTTTGGGGTCGGGGAGGCCGACAATGGCTATTTCCGCGATGTCGGGGTGGCTCACCAGCAGGTCTTCCACTTCCCTGGGCGCAATATTTTCCCCGTTGCGAATGATGATGTCCTTGATGCGGCCGGAAATCACCAGGTAGTCGCCATCCACCCAGCGCCCGAGGTCGCCGGTGCGGTAATAGCCCCCGGCGTCAAATACGGCGGCCTCATCCCGGGGGTGGACATAACCGACCAGCATCTGCGGACCCCGGGCCAGAACTTCACCCTCACCATTTCCAGGTTTTGTGCCGCCGCTGCCGGCCAGCCGGATACTGGCTATCCCCGCCCGCCCGTCGGTCTCGGCGGCGTGCGCGATATCGCCCGCATCCACCACCCCAACCGTGGTCACCGGGACTTCCGTTGAGCCGTAGACCCGGGTTACCACCGCGCCTTCGAAATAGTCTGCCGCCTCGCGCACCAGTGATGGCGGCACCGAGGCGCCGCCGCACACGAAGAGCTTGAGGTCCGGCAGGCGGGTGCCCGCCCGCCTGGCGGCGGCCAGCAGCTGCACAAGGAAAGGCGTGGCGCCGGCAAAATGGGTGCAGCGCTGCGTTACCAGGTGGCCTATCGCCGCGTCCGCATCCCAGCGCTCCATCAGCACCGCGGTCGTCCCCAGCAGCAGCGGGCACTCGAAGGCATAGATGGAGCCGCCAATATGGCTTATCGGGGACGCCACCAGGAATTGGTCCCCCGGCTCGACCAGCCAGTGCTCGCCGAGCTGGCGGATCAGCGCGTGCAGGGAATTGTGGCTGTGCATGACACCCTTCGGGCTCCCGGTGGTGCCGGAGGTATACATGATCATGCGCACCGCATCGGGGTCGAGTTCCGGCAGGGGGTGGGGCGCCACCTGCCGGAACAGTGAATCGTAGGCGGTATGCGGCCCGCAATCCCCGCGCAGCACGACAACCTGCGGTGGCGCGTCAAGCTGCTGCACCACCTGGGCCAGCATCTGCGCCGTCTGGTGCCCGCGAAACTCCGCCGGGATGAAGATCATCCGGCTGGCGACATCCCGCAGCATGAAGCACAGGTCCTGCTCGCGCAGGGACGGCAGGACCGGGTGGGCCACCATGCCGGCAAGGGTCGCCGCCAGGTAGATGACCGCGGCTTCGTGCCAGTTGGGCAGCATGAATGAGACCACGCTGCCAGCGGGGAAGCGCGCGGCCATGGCCTGGGCCAGGGCCGTCGCCCGGGCGTGCAGGGTGCGGGCGTCCAGGCGTACCGAACCGTCGAGCAGGAGTATCCGCTCGGGCGCGTCGGCGGCGGCTCGGGTGAGCGCATCGGCGAGGGTTTCCCCCACCCAGTAGCCCTTTGCATAGGCCTCGTTTGCACGCTCCTGATCCCATCTCACGGACCTGCCCGCGATGGTTCGGCGCCCGGCTGTGGTTGTGGCTGCCATCGAAAACCATTTTTTGAGTGATCAACACAGGTGATTATACTATACTGCAGGGCGGATTGCGCCGGTGCTCGAGACGAGCCGGGTGGCCATGAAATCCAGTGGAGGTGAAAAGGTGGAAGTAGCGATAATCACCGGTGCGGGAAGTGGCATAGGGCTTGCCACTGCGAAGCAGCTGTACGGCATGGGCATGGCGATTGTCGGGGTTGGCCGCGATCCGGCCAAGCTCGCCGCGCTGGAAAGCGAGCTCGGTGATCCCGCGCGCACTGCCACCCTGGCGGTCGATATCGCTGCCGATGAAGCGCCCCAGGCGATCGTCGCTCTGGCCCTGGAGCGTTTCGGCCGCATCGATTTCCTGATCAACAATGCCGGTATCGGCAGCCCCAAGCCGCTGCATGAGACCGATGACGCGACCCTCGACCACTTCCTGGGTATCATGCTGCGCGCACCCTTTCGCCTCGCGCGCGATGTAATCGTGCACATGCAGCCCGGTTCGGCCATAGTCAATGTGACATCGACCTATGCGGTGGTCGGCGGGCGGCGCGGCGGCGCTTACTCGGCGGCAAAGGGCGGACTCACCGCGCTGACCCTCCACATGGCCTGCGAATACGGCGCCCAGGGCATCCGCTCCAATTGCGTCGCGCCGGGTGTAACACTTACCGAGATGGTCAGGGAGCGCCTCAATGACAAGGCCTTCCGGCGCATGAATGTTGAAATGACGCCGTCCCCGCGCCTGGGCAAGGTGGAAGATATCGCCAGTACGATCGCGTTTCTCTGCTCGCCGGGCGCGGCCTATATCAATGGCCAGACCATCGTGGTGGACGGCGGCTGGTCGTCGACAAAGTACCTCTCACCCGAGGCGCTCAATGCCGAGTGGGTGCAGGCGCCCGATGCCTAGCGGCCGCCTGCATATGGGTCAACAGCTCCTCGCCCGCGGTATCTGACGCAACCAGCTAATTCATTACGAGGCAATAAAATGCAACATAACCTGATGCAGCTCAAGGACCGTATCGTTGTAGTGGCCGGCGCCGCCGGTGGCGGTCTCGGCACGACTGTTACCCGCATGGCTGCACAAGCCGGGGCCACGGTGATAGGCGTCAGCCGCGGCGAGGCCAATCTCGATAAACACCTTGGCCCGATGATCGCCGAGGGCCTCGCGGTCATTCCGGTGACAGCGGATGTGGAAACCGACGCGGGTGTTGCCGCCGTTATGGACTGTGTACGTGCGACAAAAGGCCAGCTGCACGGCCTGGTCACCGTCGTAGGCGGCGGGCCGCCATCGACCTGGGGGCCTGCGACACGGTTATCGCGAGCCGCCTGGGACGGGCTGTTCTCTGTCAATCTCGACTCCATGTTTTTTATCAGCCAGGCTGTCGCCGGGGAATTGAAGGCGCAGGGAAGGCCCGGCTCGCTGGTCGCCATCTCC
>JAOUDU010000495.1 GCA_029859085.1 Gammaproteobacteria bacterium
CCACCAGCGGCAGGGTCTCCAGTGCGCCGAGCCAGAGATGTTTTGCGGGTGTGTGCATCTGCACTCCCGGTTTCCGGTTTAGAGAGCGGCAATTGTAGACCAGGTTCAACAGCGCGGTATGGTCAATGTAATGGAAGGCGTGCCGGTAGTAGAATCGGAGGGGGCCGGCCACCCGGTTGGCCGATTTTCAATTTATCCCCGGGAGCAAGGGTAAAACGATGGTGGACACAAAGCTTAGGGAGGGCTTCTGGCGCCTGGCAGACCCGAAAATCAGTATCACCTCGGCGGCGTCGATGGCGATCGGTGCGGCGCTGGCGGCGGGCGATCCGGGGTTTTCCTGGCTGTGGCTGCTGGTCCTGGGGCTGGCCATGTTCTGCATGGAGGTGGCCAAGAACGCCTGGGGCGATGTCTACGACTACGACTCTGGCACCGACCTGGCGGTGAAACCGGAAGACCGCACCGACTTTTCCGGCGGCAAGCGGGTTCTGGTGGACAACATCCTGACCCGGCGCCAGACCTGGGCGATCGCGTTTGGTTTCGGCTGCGTCGGCCTGGCGCTGGGCGCCCTGATGGTTTTCGGTCGTGAACCGGCCCTGTTCTGGCTGGGTACCCTGGGCCTGGTGCTGGGCTGGTCCTACCACGGGCCGCCGCTGCAGCTGGCCTACCGCGGCCTGGGCGAGCTGGACGTGGTGATCTGCTACGGGCCGGTGATCGCCCTGAGTACCTACGTGCTGATGACCGGGCACTACGGCGCGGAGCCGCTCTGGCTTTCACTGCCGCTGGGGTTGTTGACCGCCGCCTTCCTGTGGGTGAACGAGTTTCCGGACTACCACGCCGATCTCGGCGCCGGCAAGAACAACCTGGTCGCCAGGCTGGGCAAGCGGCGGGCCGCCCGCGCGCTGCCGCTGATCTACCTGGCGGGCTTCGGCCTGCTGGCGGCGTTGCCCTGCCTGACCGGCCTGCCAGTGGCGATCTGGCTGGGATTCCTGGCCCTGCCGGCGGCGGGGCTGGCGGTTTACTGGACCCTGGCGGATCCGGAATACTTCCATCGCCACAAGCCGGTACAGCCGATGGCATTGCTGGCTTTCGTGCTGTACTCCGCAGGTGTCTGCGCCGGAGTGCTTATCGGTGGCTGATACCCCGGGCGGCCGGCGGCGGGCGCCCGGCGCGGTGCCGAAACGCCTGCTGGACATCGTCGCCGCCGGGGTCGGGCTCTGTGTGTTTTTCCCGTTGCTGGCCCTGCTCGCCCTGCTGGTTCTGGTGACTGACGGGCCACCCCTGCTGTACCGGGAACGGCGGGTGGGGCGCCACGGCAGGTTATTCCGGCTGTATAAATTCCGCACTCTCAGGCCGGGCATTGCCGGCGGGCGCAGCGTCGCGCCGGAGGATGATCCCCGCATAACCCCGGTCGGGCTCTGGCTGCGGCGCTGGCGCCTGGATGAATTCCCCCAGCTGGTGAACGTGCTGTTTGGCCAGATGAGCCTGGTGGGGCCGCGGCCAATGCCGCCATCCCACGCGGCGGCACTGCCCCGGGAGACGCTTGATATCCTGCAGTCGGTGCGTCCCGGCATGACCGACCCGGCCGCCCTCCATTTCCTGGCGGAGGATGCGGTGCTGGCCGGTCAGGACGATCCGGAGGCGGTGTACCTCGCGCGCTTCCTGCCTGCCAAGGCCGCGATGGAGGTCGAGTCGCTGGCACATCGCAGCTTTGCGGGCGACCTGCGTATCCTCGCGCGCACCCTGGCACTGTTGTGGTCCCCGGCCGCCCGGGAGGCGTCGGCCAGCGCCATGCGCCAACTGCTTTGAGGCTTTTTTAACGGGTCGCTAGGCAGTGCGGTGGACTCTGCACTATGCTAGCTACCCGGCTCGCTAGCCAATTCATCACCCGGTTCAGTCCCGAATCCTTCCAGGAGTAATTCTCAATGAGCAATCTGATGTACCAGAGTTCCGCCCAGGTGTTTGTCCACAACCTGAAAAACCTGTCCGCCGTTCTCAAGGTTGCCGCCGCCAACGCCAAGGCCCGGGGTATCGACCCCTCGGTTATGTTGAGCGCGCGGCTGGCGCCGGACATGCACCCGTTGTCGCGCCAGGTGCAGATAATGACTGACAACGCCAAGGGCTGCAGCGCTCGCCTGGCGGGTGTGGAGCCCCCGGTATTCGAGGACAACGAGACCACGTTTGCCGAACTGGAAGCCCGCATCAAGCGCACCCTGGAGTTTATCCGCGGGCTGAAAGCCGCCCAGTTCGCGGGGAGCGAGTCCCGGGCGATTGTCATGAAAATGCCGATAGGCACCCTCGCCTTCAATGGCGCGGATTACCTGAACGGCTGGGCGCTGCCCAATTTCTATTTCCACTACACCACCGCCTACAGCATCCTGCGCCACAACGGCGTGCCGCTGGGCAAGATGAATTTCCTCGGCCAGGTGCCGGGCATGACGATGACCGGCAAGATCGCGAAAATGATGGGCGCCAGGCCCGGCGCGAAGGCGAAGAAAAAACGCTGAGCTCATCCCGTCGATACAACGCACCCAGGTCAGGTTGGCCGCACAGGACTTTAGCTTATGAAAAATGATCGGGAAATCGGCATCGTTGTCTACGGTGCGACAGGGTATACCGGCAAACTGGTGGCGGAATACCTCAACAACCAGTACGGCGCTGGTGGCGATATAAGCTGGGCCATTGCCGGCCGCAGCCGGGAGAAACTGGAGGCGGTTCGCAAGGAGCTGGGGATATCCTCGAAGATACCGCTGGTGATTGCCGACGCGAGTGACCCGGCTTCGATCAAGGACATGGTGCGGCGCGCGGGAGTGATCATCACCACCGTGGGGCCATACCAGCTGTACGGCTCTGACCTGGTGGCGGCCTGCGCTGAAGCGGGCACGGATTACGTCGATCTCTGTGGTGAACCCACCTGGATGAAGCAGATGATCGATGCGCATACGGCGACTGCTGAAGCCAGCGGTGCCCGCATTGTTTTTTCCTGCGGCTTCGATTCCATCCCCTTTGACCTCGGCGTGCTGTTTTTACAACAGGCTGCGCAGCGGGAATTTGGCAGCGCGCTGCCCCGTATCAGGGGCAGGGTACGCGGCATGAAAGGGGTCTGGTCCGGCGGCACCCTGGAGAGTTTCAAGGTGACCATGGCGGCGGCGGCAAAGGACCCTGCCCTGGGGGCCGTACTGATGAACCCCTTCGCCCTCACGCCCGGTTTTACCGGGCCGCAACAACCCGCCGGCATGAA
>JAOUDU010000018.1 GCA_029859085.1 Gammaproteobacteria bacterium
TGTGGACACCGGCAATACGTTGCGGGCAAATGGCATGGAGCCGCTGGAGGAAATCGCGGCGATAAGCTCTCGCCTTGTGGTCAACAAGGCCGCCATGCGGTCACGCTGCGCGATCATCCAGGGGGTAATCAATGACCTGGCCGCCGTGGTTCCACAGGGCTGAATGACGATGTTGCGACTGGACAGCAGCCAGGCCGATTTCGACCAGCGCCTGGAGCGATTGACGGCCTGGCAGGCAGGCCAGGACGGGGAGGTCGCCCGGGCCGTGGCCGCTATTATCGAGGACGTGGCCAGGCGCGGCGATGAGGCGGTACTGGAGTACACCGCGCGGTTTGACGGGCTGGAAGCCGGGACGGTGGCGGAACTCGAGGTATCCCGGGAGCGCATGGTGGCGGCGCTTGAGCGGATTGAGCCGGCGCAACGCGAGGCGCTTGAATACGCGGCCGACCGCATTCGCCGTTATCACGAACACCAGGCGCAGCCCAGTTGGCAGTACCGGGACGAGGCGGGCAACCTGCTGGGCCAGCAGATCACTCCGCTGGAGCGCGCGGGAATCTATGTTCCCGGTGGCAAGGCCAGCTATCCGTCCTCGGTGCTGATGAATGCACTGCCGGCGAAGGTCGCCGGGGTGGATGAAATCATCATGGTGGTACCTGCCCCCGCCGGGGAGCTCAGCGACCTGGTGCTGGCCGCGGCCCGGATCGCGCGGGTCGACCGGGTATTCACCATTGGCGGAGCCCAGGCCGTGGCCGCGCTGGCCTATGGCACCCGCACGGTTCCGGGCGTGGACAAGATCGTGGGCCCGGGCAACATCTATGTCGCCACCGCCAAGCGCCAGGTGTTTGGCCGCGTCGGTATAGACATGGTGGCCGGTCCCTCGGAAATCCTGGTGATCTGCGACGGCAGCACTGACCCCGACTGGGTGGCGATGGACCTGTTTTCCCAGGCGGAGCACGATGAAAATGCCCAGTCCCTGCTGCTGTGCCCGGATCCTGCCTACCTGGAGCGGGTGCATGCGAGTATCGAGCGTCTCCTGCCGGGGATGGAGCGGTCGGATATCATCCGCGCCTCCCTGGCGACCCGCGGCGCGATGATCAGGACACGCGATCTGGCCGAAGCCGTTGCAATAAGCAACCGGCTGGCGCCGGAACACCTCGAGTTATCCGTAGAGGATCCCGAGGCGCTGCTGCCGCAGGTGCGCCATGCCGGCGCGATTTTCATGGGGCCTTACACCTCGGAAGCGCTGGGGGATTATTGCGCCGGCCCCAACCACGTGTTGCCGACCTCCCGCTCGGCGCGGTTTTCCTCGCCCCTGGGTGTCTATGACTTCCAGAAACGCAGTTCACTGATCATGTGCAGCGAGCGCGGTGTACAGGAACTGGGGCGAGTGGCCTCAACCCTGGCGCGGGGCGAGGCGCTGACAGCGCATGCGCGCAGTGCCGAGTTGCGCTTGAAAAAGGACTAGCGAGCTAGCCCCCCGCCTGGGTAATAGCCCCAACCACCGCCCGCAAATCCATTTTTTGCTGGCCTCGCAACAGGGCGATATCCACCGAATCCCCCGGTCTTAGCAGGGCGATGCGATGCATGGTCAGGCGGCCGTCCTTGACCGGTTCCCCGTCGATATGGGTGATGAGATCTCCGGGCATGACGCCGGCTCTCTGGGCGGGGCCGTTCGTTGCCACCTCGACCACCGCCAGCGCCTGCCCGGTTTTACCGTCGGCCTGTCTGATGCCGACCGGTTCCACGCTGACCCCCAGCCAGCCGCGGATGACCTCGCCGTAATCTATCAGGTCCTGCATCACGAAAACGGCAAGGTTTACCGGGATGGCGAGGCTGATGCCGATGCCCGTGGCGTTGTTGTGTCCCTCGCTGTTGCCGGTGTAGATCAGCGTGTTGATGCCCAGCAGGCGGCCGCGGGTGTCGACCAGTGCGCCGCCCGAATTGCCCAGGTGAATGATCGCGTCGGTCTGTATGTAGTCCTCATAGGCGTTGGGTTGCAAGCCATAGCGACCCAGGGCGGAGACAATTCCCTGGGTTACGGAGTGGCCAAAACCCAGCGGGTTGCCGATGGCCAGTACCACGTCTCCCACCCTGGCGGCATTGGAGTCCCCGAGGGTGATGGGTTGCAGGTCCGGCAGGTCCACCTTCAGCACCGCCAGGTCGGTTGCCGTGTCGGTCCCGATAACCACCGCGTTGGCGGAGCGCCCGTCCTGCAGCATCACCTGGATTGCGTCCGCGCCGGCGATGACGTGATTGTTGGTCAGGATATGGCCGGCTCTGGTGACAATCACGCCGGAGCCCAGTGACCGCTCTATGCGCTGGCGCTGGGGAGGTATCCCCGGTTGGGCAAAGCGTCGGGTCAGGCCGCTGTCAGTGCGCCCGTCGGGGCCGGAGCTTACCAGTTTGGCTGTGTAGATATTGACGACCGCCGGAGTGGCGGCGCGCACCGCATTGGCGTAGCTGACGACTTCGTATCCCGAGGAGCCGAGGCCTCCGGTTGCGGGCAGGACCCACCGGTCCAGTATCAGCAGTGCCAGCAGCAGACCTGCGACGGCGGGCCAGGTAAGGAATTTCAGGCTCTGCATGTTCCGGCCCGGGGGAGATTATTCATGGGGACAATGCGTCAGGCGGTCTACTCGATGTCCGCGGCCGCCCTGGCGCCGGCTTTTTCACCCTGGGCTGCACTGGCCCTGCGGTCAATTCCGAACTCCTCGTTGAGCATGCCTTTTTCTCCGGGCGAAGCCTTGGGGGCGTAATCCAGGGGCGGCCTGACGTCCGCCAGGTAGGGAGGAATCTCGGATTCATCCCGGCGGCCATCGAGTTGCTCCAGCGACACCGGACCCCTGCCCTGGCAGAGGGCGCTGGCCCCCTGGGCCAGGTGGTTGTGTACGTCCCGGTAACGCTCGGTCAGGTTGTTCAGCAAGGTGGCGGTCTCGGTGAAATGCTCCACCACCTCGTCCTCGTAGGCTTTCTTGTCCTGCAGTACCTGGTCGAGCCTGAGTTCTGCTTCGCGCTGGCGCTGGGCGGCCGGCGAAGTGCGCCGCCCGAACACCACGCCGAGGCCCGCCCCCACAATGAACAGGGCGACCCCCGCAAGGATTACGATCGTCAGGCTGTACTGGGCTGGTTCCACAGGCGGGTCCTCTTCTACCGGCAATTTCGAAGCCGCGCCAGTATAACCTCTGGGGCGCGGGACTGTAACCATAGAGACGCTCGCGTCCCCACTCGCATCGCGAGCGCGGCGTTGCCAAGTATCTGGCCGGTGGTTAAAGTGTGGCGCTCGCACAGCCAAACCGACCCGGCGGCACACTTCGATGCAGCACCCCGAATGACCACACCCTGGCAGCGCTATCAGGCAGACCTGCAGCGGGAGGATTTTTCCCACGACCATGCCCAGGAGCAGGCCGTAAAGCTGTTGCAGGACCTGTATGAGCGGCTGGTGGCGCGCCGGCGCGAGCGTCACGGCGGGGTGATCGGCTGGCTGCGGCGTGTTCGCGGGCAGCGCCAGGAACCTGAGATTGGCCTCTACCTCTGGGGCGGGGTAGGGCGCGGCAAGACCTACCTGGTGGACACCTTCTACGATTGCCTGCCTTTCAAGCAGAAAATGCGCGTGCACTTTCACCGCTTCATGCGGCGGGTGCACGAGGAGTTGCGGGGCCTGGAGGGGGAGAAAGACCCGCTGGAGAAAGTGGCGGATACGCTGGCGCAGGAGGCTGTGGTGCTCTGCTTCGACGAGTTTTACGTCAGCGATATAGCCGACGCGATGATCCTGGGGGGGCTCATGGAGGCGCTTTTTGCCCGTGGCGTCTGCCTGGTGGCGACTTCCAATATCGAGCCGGCGCGGCTCTACGAGAACGGTTTGCAGCGGCAGCGCTTCCTTCCCGCCATCGCCCTTGTGGAGAAATACACCCGGGTGGTCAACGTGGATGCCGGTATCGACTATCGCCTGCGCACCCTGCAGCAGGCCGAGTTGTACCACTATCCCCTCGACGCTGACGCCGACGCCAGCCTGCGGGACAGTTTTGACAAGCTGGCGGCGCTGCCCGGCAATCACTGGGAGCGCATGGAGGTGAATGGCCGCTATATCACCTGCCGCTGCCGGGCGGATGATGTGGGCTGGTTTGACTTTGCCGAACTCTGCGACGGCCCCCGCTCACAGAACGACTACATCGAGCTGTCGAGGATGTTCCATGCGGTCCTGATATCCGGCGTGCCGGTATTCAGCCCGGACACGGATGACCAGGCCCGGCGCTTTATCAACCTGGTGGACGAGTTCTACGACCGCAATGTGAAGCTGGTGCTGGCCGCCGCCGGCCCCCTGCCGGGCCTGTACGGGGGCGGGCGGCTGGCTTTTGAGTTCCGGCGGACGATTTCCCGCTTGCAGGAGATGCAGTCTTACGAGTACCTTGCACGGGAGCACAGACCCTAGCGGGCGTCAGGTCAGGCCCGGTTTGGCGGCGGGCTTCGCGCCCGGGTGAGTGCCATTCAGTCCTGACCCCCTCCGGCAGAAGAGGGGCGGGAATTTGCCCCCGTTTTTTTTGCTTGAAATAGGGTCGTCCATTGATTAGTATTCGCGCTCTCGAAATTGGAGCCCTCCAAGAGGCTGTTATTCATGAAAACTTTTAGTGCCAAAGCAGGTGAAGTCAACCACGACTGGTTCGTGGTGGACGCTGCCGACAAGACCCTGGGTCGCCTCGCCAGTGAGATTGCTCACCGCCTGCGTGGCAAGCACAAGGCCGAATATACCCCGCATGTTGACACCGGCGACTACATTGTCGTGATCAATGCTGAGAAAATCCGTGTTACCGGTGCCAAGTCGAAAGACAAGCTATATCATCACCACACCGGCTATCCCGGTGGTATCAAGTCCATTTCCTTTGAAAAACTGATCGACAAGGCGCCGGAGCGGGTTATCCAGGGGGCGGTCAAAGGCATGCTGCCGCGCAATCCGCTGGGTCGGGCCATGTTCAAGAAGCTGAAAGTGTATGCGGGCGCCGAGCACCCGCACGCGGCGCAGCAGCCACAAGTACTGAACGTTTAACGGATATCAATTTATGTCAGCAACGCAATATTACGGAACGGGCCGCCGCAAGACCTCCACTGCCCGCGTTTTTATCAGGAACGGCGCCGGTAATATTACCGTCAACCAGCGCCCTCTGGATGTGTACTTCGGTCGTGAGGTGGCTCGCATGATCGTGCGCCAGCCTCTGGAACTGGTTGATTTGAAAGACAAATTTGATATCAATGTCACGGTTCAGGGCGGCGGCAGCTTCGGCCAGGCCGGCGCGATCCGGCACGGTATCACCCGCGCCCTGATGGAATACGACGAGACCCTGCGCACGCCGCTGCGCAGCGCGGGTTATGTGACCCGCGATGCCCGCGAGGTGGAGCGCAAGAAGGTCGGCCTGCGCAAGGCGCGCAAGCGTCCCCAGTACTCCAAGCGTTAAGCAGCGGGGGCTCCCGCGTGTTGCGGGAATCTCGGGAGAACGACAAGCGCCCGGCTGTTCCCACAGTCCGGGCGTTTTTTTTATGTACAGGATGTGCGGTAGGTCGCGACAGGCATGGATGCCGGTAGCGACGATGTACCCCGGGGAAGGGGGCAGGCTCTGCGGAACGGGGGCTGCGTCGCGAGAGGCCGCCCGGCGTGCCCCGCCCTGTCGGGTGCACCGCTAGCGACGTCCCCGGGGGCGGCGGGAAGCCTCGATTCCAGGCTTGAACCTCGCCCGGAAACCCTTTGCAGTCAAAGGGTTCTCCTTGTAAGAACAGGGCAAAATCATTACCATTTGCACCTTTTTTGGGAACAGCTGAACCGGCGGCGTGGAAGTGGCTGTACAGGGGCGGGCAATCAGGAGAGAAAAGCATGACTAGCAATGTCGTAAACTCCGGCAGGAGAAAGTTCCTGACGGCTGCCACCAGCCTGGTCGGGGTGGCTGGCGCGGTGGGGGTTGCGGTTCCTTTTGTCGGGTCCTGGAACCCCTCTGCCAAAGCCAAGGCGGCGGGCGCGCCGGTCAAGGCGGATATCAGCAAGATTGAGCCGGGCCAGATGGTGATCGTGGAATGGCGCGGCAAGCCGGTGTACGTGGTGAATCGCACCGATGCCCAGCTGGAGGAGCTGCCGAAGCTGAACGACTCGCTCAAGGACCCGGATTCGAAGATCTCAGAGCAACCCGCCTACATCAAGGGAGTCGACCGCGCGATCCGGCCCAACCTGCTGGTGATCGTGGGTCTTTGCACCCACCTTGGCTGCGCACCCAAGTTCCGGCCTGAGGTCGGCGCCGCCGATCTGGCGGTGGGCGGGCAGGAGTGGGAGGGCGGCTTTTTCTGCCCCTGTCACGGCTCCAAGTTCGACCTGTCCGGTCGCGTCTTCGAAGGCGTCCCGGCACCGACAAACCTGGTAGTCCCCCCGTATTCTTTCGAGGGTGACAATGTCCTTGTGATTGGCGTGGATGCGGAGGCTGCCTGATGATCAATATGCTTGTTGGATTACGTGACTGGGTCGATGCTCGCCTGCCCATCGTGCGGGCGTGGAACACCCACATGGGCAAGTACTACGCCCCCAAGAATTTCAATTTCTGGTATTTCTTCGGTGTGTTGTCCCTGCTGGTGCTGGTCAACCAGCTGCTGACAGGCATCTGGCTTACCATGAGTTACAACCCGAGCCAGGAGGGCGCCTTCGCCTCGGTCGAGTACATCATGCGCGATGTCGATTTCGGCTGGGTCCTGCGCTACATGCACTCTACCGGCGCGTCTGCGTTCTTCATCGTGGTCTACCTGCACATGTTCCGCGCGCTGCTGTACGGCTCCTACAAGAAGCCGCGGGAGCTGATCTGGATTTTCGGCATGCTGATCTTCGTCGCCCTGATGGCCGAGGCTTTCGTGGGGTATGTATTGCCCTGGGGCCAGATGTCCTACTGGGGCGCCCAGGTGATCATCTCGCTGTTCGGCGCCATCCCGGTGGTGGGTGACGATCTCGTCACCTGGATCCGCGGCGATTACCTGATATCCGGCATCACACTCAACCGCTTCTTCGCCCTGCATGTGGTGGCCCTGCCCATCGTGCTGCTGGCCCTGGTGGTATTGCACCTGCTGGCGCTGCACGAGGTCGGGTCCAACAACCCGGACGGCGTGGAAATCAAGAAGACCAAGGGCCCGGACGGGATACCTCTCGACGGCGTCGCCTTTCATCCCTACTACACCGTGCACGACCTGCAGGCAGTGGGCGTTTTCCTGTTCGTTTTCTGCGGCATTATTTTCTTCCTGCCGGAGATGGGCGGCTATTTCCTCGAACACGCCAACTTCGAGGAAGCCAATTCCCTGAAGACCCCTGCCCACATTGCACCGGTGTGGTATTTCACCCCGTTCTACTCGATATTGCGGGCGATACCTGACAAGCTCTGGGGCTTTATTTTCTTCGCCGCCTCCGTGGCCATACCGTTCATGCTGCCGTGGCTTGATCGCAGCCCGGTGAACTCCTGGCGCTATCGCGGCAACATCACCAAGGTGATGCTGGTGTTGTTCGTCGCCTCGTTCCTTATCCTGGGTGTGCTGGGCGTGAAGGCGCCGACACCGGAGCGGACCACGCTGGCGCGAATCTGCTCGGTAATTTACTTCGGATTCTTCCTGTTCATGCCAATCTGGAGCGCGCTGGACAAGACCAAGCCGGTGCCCAAGCGCGTCACCATGGACGGCGGTATCGGGTTCTGGGGCAGCCTCGCTGGACTCGCCCTGATCCTGGCGCTGACGATCCTGCCCCTGAAGGCGGTCGGTGCGGAGGCTGAGCTTGAGTGCGGCAGCATGGCCTGCGACGAGATGAAGGTGAATCCCCACGACAAGGAATCGTTGCAGCGCGGGGCGCAGGTATATATCAATTACTGCATGGGCTGCCACTCCCTGAAATACTCCCGCTACAACCGCGTGGCCGACGATCTCGGCATTCCCGAAGACCTGTTCATGGCCAACCTGGTGTTCGACCCGAATATCAAGTTCGCGTCCCTGATGGATAACGCCATGGACGATCGCAACGCCAAGACCTGGTTCGGCGCCACGCCGCCGGACCTGACCCTGGTGTCCCGGGCCCGCCAGCCGGAGTGGCTGTACACCTACCTGCGTACTTTCTACAAGGATCCCACCCGCCCATACGGGGTGAACAACAAGGTATTCAAGGACGTGGGCATGCCCCACGTGCTGCTGGAGCTGCAGGGCATGCAGGAGTGCGCGATGGGCCCGGTGGAGGCGGAAAATGGCGGCGTCAAGCGCGATCCCCTAACCGGCAAGGATATCCTGGAGGACCCCTGCGGCCGTTTCAGTATTGCCCAGCCCGGCAAGATGACGCCGGAGGAGTTTGATGGCGCGGTCTACGACCTGGTGAATTTCCTGGCCTACACTGCCGATCCCGTGGCTGTTGAGCGCCATCGTATCGGTACTTACGCTCTGTTGTTTATCGCCCTGTTTTTTGTGTTCGCCTGGCTGCTGAATCGCGAGTACTGGAAAGACGTACACTGATCCCCCGGGATCTATTGCTGCAGCGCGGCACCTGACCGCGCTGTGTCGTTTTACCCAAGAAATTACTGAGGAATCCCCCGATGGGAGTTGTGGCAAAGCGGTCTTCAATGACCTTTTTCTCTGATAACACGAGCCAGTACAGCCACCGTGTCCGGATCGTGCTGGCGGAAAAAGGGGTTACGGTGGACCTGATCGAGGCCGACGCGGCGCATCCGCCGGCGGAGTTGGCGGACCTCAATCCCTATAACAGCCTGCCCACACTGGTGGACCGGGACCTCGTGCTATACGAGTCCAAGGTCATGATGGAGTACCTGGATGAGCGTTTCCCGCATCCGCCGCTGCTGCCGGTCTACCCGGTGGCCAGGGCGGAGAGCCGCCTGTACATACACCGTATCGAAAAAGACTGGTGCAGCCTGGTGGACTCGATCCTGCACTCCCGCAGCGAGAACGTGGTGAAGAAGGCCACCAAGGAGCTGCGTGAAAGCATCACCGGGATAGCCCCGATTTTCGCCGAGAAACCGTTTTTCATGAGCGATGAATTCACCCTCGTGGACTGTTGCCTCGCGCCTATCCTGTGGCGTCTTCCCTCCCTCGGGATCGATATCCGCACAAGCAAGCAGGCGAAGCCGCTGCTGGCGTATATGGACTCACTCTTCAGCCGCGACTCCTTCCAGGAAAGCCTCACCGAGCAGGAGCGGGAAATGCGCCTCTGAGGGCGCGCGCTCGATGCAGGTAAAGGGATAAGCCATGACGCCCAGTCGTCCCTACATCATGCGGGCACTTTACGAGTGGATCGTTGACAACGACTGCACACCCTATGTGCTGGTGGATGCCACCGTTGCCGACGTGATGGTGCCACAGCAATATGTGAAGGACGGCCAGATCGTGCTCAATATCTCACCGGGCGCGGTCATGGACCTGAATATCGGCAACGACGCCATGGCGTTCAATGGCCGCTTCGGTGGTGTCGCCACGGATATCTATGTGCCGATCCCCGCGGTGGTGGGTATCTACGCCAGGGAAAATGGCCAGGGCATGGTGTTTGAGCCCGAGGAGTCAACCGGACCGCCGGACGAGCCACCGCCAGACCCGATCAAGCCCGAGGGGCGACCCGCCCTGAAAATCGTCAAGTAGTCCGCCGCGCGACCGGCTGCTGCGCCCTACTCCTGGGGGTAGCTGCCGAAGATGCTGCGCTCGATCAGCTCGCACAGGCAGTGCAGCGTCATCGCATGCAGTTCCACCACCCGCGGCCGCCGCAGGCTGTCAATGCGTATCTCAACGTCCTCCGGTTGCAGCAGGGTGCCCAGTTCTCCGTCCGTGGCGTTCGAGAGTACCACCACTGACATCTCGCGCTCGTGTGCAGCCTGCACCGCCCGCAGCAGGTTGTTCGCCTCCCCGGCACTGCTGATACACAACATGACGTCCCCCGCCTGGCCCAGCGCGCGCAGTTGCCGCGAGAAGATGTCGTTCAGGCCGCCGCTGTGGGCTATTGCCGTCAGGCATGCGCCATCACCGCCCAGTGCCAGGGCCGGCAGTGCCGGCCGGTCGTGCTCGAAACGGCTGATGAGGTTGCAGGCAAACAACTGGGCCAGGGCGGCATCGACGCCGTTGCCGCAGGCGATGATCTTGCGGTCTTCCAGCAGGGCCTGCACCATAAGTTCGCTGGCCCTGCCCACCGGTTCGGCCAGCTCGTCAACCGACAGGGCGATGGTGTCGATGGTGCCCTGGAAGTTGCTGGATAGGATCTGGTAGTAGTCCATGCATCGGCTCTTTTATGCGGTAAAGGCCCCGGGAATCCAGCGGATCTCGAGATGGATGCCGGATTGTCGCGGCTCGAAGGCGATCACGTCAAATCGGCAGGGCAGTCGCGCCAGTTCCGGGTGGCGCTGCAGGTACAACTGCGCGGTGCGCAGGATGCGCTGTTGCTTGCGCCTGTCGACCGAACCCGCCGCGGTGCTGAAAGCCCGGTTGCTGCGCGCCCGCACCTCGAGGAATACGAGGTGGTCCCGGTCCCGGGCGATGATATCGATCTCCCCGGTCTTTGCCCTGAAATTTCGCGCCAGCAGGCGCATGCCCCGGTCAGTGAGCCAGTGCGCCGCCCGGGTCTCGTAGTCCTCCCCGGCTGATTTCATTCCCATGCTCCCGCGCCATTACCACCAGCCCAGGAGTCTAGCTATTGCGCCTTGATGGCGCCCTCATCAAATGTGGCCAGGTCCAGCTCGCGCTGGATCCGCAGTTGCGGGTCCATGCTCAACAGGCCGGTATTGCCGCGGAACAGGGCGTCCGCCCCGGCCTGTAACTGGCGGAACTGCAGCTGGACCAGGAAGGCGTCGGCGCCGAGGGCATTCAGGCGGGTGTAGCTGTCTGACCCGGTTTTTCCCGCGGCTATGGCCTGCTTCAGATGGGGGTTTTCTCCCAGCAGCCAGGGGGTTTCAACAAAGTTGATGCCGTCGAGATCGCGGTCCCGGGGATCGGTAACGCCGCTGTAGATGCCGGAGACGGAGTACACCGGCACCGAGCCCGCGTAGTGGAATGCCAGCAGCGGCTTCAGGGAGCGCGCCTCGGCACCGTTCCCGCTGAGCAGGAATATCGCGTCCACATCCTGGCGGCGGCGGGCATTGAACTCGATATTGGTGGCCAGTATCTCCTTTATCGCCCTGGCGCGCTCCTCACTGGCGGGTATGCCCAGCGCGTCTTTCACCGCGGTCGAGTAGTCCTCCCTGCCGCTGTACGTGACGCTGTCGGCTATGGTGCCGCCCAGTTCGTGCCAGTGCCCGGTCAGCGCCTGGGCGAGCTTGTCGCCCCATTCGCCCTGGGGGCGGATGACCAGGGCGGTGCGGGCCCCCTGGCCGAAGGCGATGTCGGCGATGTTGCGGGCCTCATCCTCGGGTGCGAGGGCGAACTGGACCAGGGCGCTGCTGCCCGGTGCCAGGGTTTCCGCGCTGTCGAGGCGGTTCAGCGCCAGTACCGGCACCGGCCTGTCTGCCCGGCTGCCCAGGCTGGCGACCGCGTCCTTGCTGAGGGGGCCAACCACCATGGTCGCGCCCTGGGCCAGTGCAGCATCATAGGCGGCACTGGCGGAGCCGAAACTGTCCTGGTCCAGCACCAGGGTGTCGAACGCGGCGCCGCCACTCTCCCGGTACGCGTAGTAGCTTGCCAGGTAACCGTCCCGCACCGCCCTGCCGGCCGGGGCCAGCCTGTCGCTCAGCGGCAGTATCAGCGCCACTTTTTGCGCGGGCTGTGAGCCCAGCAGGTACCCGAGGCCGCCCGGCAGCGGATTCGAGGCGGGGTGCTGCGTGTTGTTCTGGACCCACAGGGGCAGGCTCTGCATCTGTGCCGGCAGCGGCGCGCGCGCCAACAGCGCCAGCTCCAGCCACTTCTGCCACTGGGCATCAGTTGCGGCAGGTGCGGCCTGTTCCAGCGTCGCGGTGCTGATTCGCTGCAGGTCGTGCCAGATACTGCGTCGCAAGGCCGGAGCATCCCCTTCCGGCGCAAGCCGCAGGATCTCGTCCCCAAGCCTGGCGCTCTCAAGGTAATTACCGGACATTCCCATGATATGCCGGCGCAGGTTCAGGATGCGGTAGCGCTGGGCACCGTTCATGCCCTGGTAATCCATTGTGTCGAGCTGCGCCAGCGCTTCCTTTTGCCTGCCGCGAATATAGTCGATGCGTGCCTGCAGGTAGCCGAGGTACACCTTGTCAGAAGCGCTGATACCTGCTGCGGGAACCGTCCCGATAACTTCGCTCGCCGCCATCCACTGGTTCTGCGAAAGCAACTGGTCAGCCTTCAGGAACTGCGCGCTGTAGGCGCTGGGTGGCAGCGCCAGGCTCGGTTTCTCCTGGACCACCGGGGGTGGTTCCACGACAACGGGTGGAGCCGTGGGTTCAGGCTCTTTTACCGGCTCGCTGCCGCAGGCCGCCAGGCCCAGTAATACAAGCGTCAGGCAGAGTTGCGCGCCGCGGCTGAAATGTCTGGTGCAGGTATGTCTCATGCTATGCTTTACCGGTTGATTTCCTGAATGACTGCAAGTGGTTCCGGGTCCGCCAGAAATCTGCGAACCCCTGGCTCATGTTGTCGGTGGGAACACATTATAAGGGGAAACTGTGGATTCCGGTCTCTATGTTGTGGCAACACCTATCGGCAACCTTGGCGATCTTTCCTCCAGGGCGGTGGAAATATTGCGCGCCGTGGATACCATCGCGGCCGAGGATACGCGCCACAGCCAGCGATTGCTGCAGCATTATGCTATAGCTACGCCTGTTATGGCATACCATGACCACAGCGACGAGAGGGCCGTCAAAAAAATCCTCGCCTGCATCGGCGGCGGAGGTAGTGTCGCGCTGGTATCAGACGCCGGTACGCCGCTGATATCTGACCCCGGTTACCGGCTGGTCCGCACCGCGCAGGATGCGGGTTTTGCCGTGCACCCTGTTCCCGGGGCCTGCGCGGCGGTGGCCGCGCTCAGCGCTTCGGGCCTTGCCACCGACCGCTTCCTGTTCGAGGGCTTTCTGCCGGCGCGCGCCGGCGCCCGGGATAATCGCCTCGCCAGCCTGGCGCGGGAGACCTCCACCCTGATTTTTTATGAGGCGCCGCACCGGGTACTCGAGTGCCTGCAGGCAATGGTTGCAGCGTTTGGCCCCCACCGGGAGGCCGTGCTGGCGCGGGAGGTA
>JAOUDU010000496.1 GCA_029859085.1 Gammaproteobacteria bacterium
GACGAGTGCGCGGCGCCAGGCCGCCTGCAGCGCAAGTTCATGCAATTGCTCGCGTATGCGCCGGTCATCGGCATCGGCGTAGGTAGGGTCGAGCTCGAGCAGCGGCTGGCCGGCCTCCACCCGTTCGCCCTCGCCCACAAGTATCGCCACCACAGATCCGGCTTCAGGGGCCTGTACCCGTTTGACCTGCCCGGTCGGCACGATGCGCCCCGGGGCGGTCACCACGATGTCCACCTCCCCGAAACTGGCCCAGCAGATGCCGATCGCAAAAAGAGCAAGCAGCAGCCAGAGCAGCCAGCGCCCCGTCGGCGAGGGCGGGGTGTCCTGTACTTCCAGCGCCGCAGGCTGGAACTGGCGCCTGACGGAATCAATGTCGTCGCCGGGCCCGGTCATGGCCTTCCGCCCCGTCCCGAAGCCGGGTGACCGCCAACTCCAGCGGGAACCAGCGCCCGGATAGCCGGGGCGTGGCTCTGGTAACCATAAAGGCTGGCATAATAGCCGGCGCCTGCGAGCAACTCCTCGTGGGTACCCGATTCCACGATACGGCCCCGGTCGAGGACCGCTATCCGGTCGCAGCTGCGCACCGTGCTGAGGCGATGCGCGATAATGAACACGGTGCGATTCCTGGCGATGGCGCCCATGTTGTCCTGCACGACCCGCTCCGACTCATAGTCCAGCGCGCTGGTGGCCTCATCGAAAACCAGGATGCGGGGATTGGTGACCAACGCCCGGGCAATGGCGATGCGCTGGCGCTGCCCGCCGGAGAGATTGCCGCCCTGCTCCCCGATCAGGGTGTCGTAGCCCTGCTCCAGCTCCAGGATGAACCCGTGGGCGCCGGCGGCCTGCGCGCACTGCACGATGCGCTCCAGTGGCAGCGCGGGGTTGGCAAGGGCGATGTTGTCGCGCACCGAGCGGTTGAACAGGAAGCTCTCCTGCTGCACCACGCCGATGCTGCGGCGCAGCCACGCGATGTCCAACATCGCCAGGTCGGTACCGTCCAGCAACACCCGACCGGCTTCCGGCACATACAGGCGCTGTAACAGCCTGGCCAGGGTGCTCTTGCCCGAGCCCGAGCGCCCCACCAGTCCGATCACCTGCCCCGGCTCCACCGCGAGGTCGAGCCCGTCGAGCACCGGCGGTCCATCCGGGCGGTAGCGGAAGCGCACGCCCTCGAAACTGACGGCGCCCTTGAGCCGGGCCGGCGCGCCGGGGTTGCACCGGTTACCGCGCTCGGTGGGCGCGTTGAGAATATCCCCGAGCCGCTGCAGGGAGATACCCGCCTGCTGGAAGTCCTGCCACAGCTGCACCAGCTTCAGGATGGGGGCGGTCACGCGGGCGGCGATCATGTTGAATGCCACCAGTTGCCCCACCGTGAGTGCTCCCCCGATGACCAGGTGGGCGCCCCACCAGATGATCAGCAGCGTGGTGATCTTGCTGACAAGGCCCGCCAGCTGGTTGGCGATATTGTTGACATTCTGGGCGCGAAAGGACGAGGTGACATAACTGGCCAGCTGGTCCTCCCAGCGGCGCTGCATCTGCGGCTCAACCGCCTGGGTCTTGACGGTCTGTATCCCCGTCACCGTTTCCGTCAGGAAGGCCTGGTTGGCGGCGCCATCGCGGAATTTCTGGTCCAGCCGGTGCCTGAGTACCGGGGTGATGACCAGGGACAGCGCGATATAGAACGGCAGCGAGCCCAGCACCACCCAGGTGAGCAGCGGGCTGTAATACCACAGCACCGCGAAAAAAACGCAAGTGAAGGACAGGTCGATCAGCAGGGTCAGCGCGGTACCGGTGATAAAATTGCGGAGAGTCTCCAGCTCCCGTACCCGGGCCACCGTCTGCCCCACCTGGCGGGCCTCGAAGTAGGCCAGCGGCAGGTTCGCCAGGTGATTGAAGAGGCGGGCGCCCAGTTCCACATCCACCCGGTTGCTGGTGTGGCTGAACAGGTAATTGCGCAGCCCGCCGACAACAGCCTCGAAGGCGACCACCACGGCGAAACCGAAGGCCAGTACGTCCAGGGTGGTGAAACCCTTGTGTACCAGCACCTTGTCCATCACCACCTGGAAAAACAGCGGGGTGACCAGCGCAAACAGCTGCAGGAAAAACGAGGCGACGACGACCTCGCCAAACAGCCTGCGGTACTTCGCCAGGGACGGCAGGAACCAGTGGAGATTGAACCTGTGCGTCGACCCTTCCAGCAGCGAGCGCCGCGGCGTGAGCAGCAGCAACTCACCCGACCAGAGCGCGTCGAATTGCTCCCGGCCCATCGTTGCCGGGCCACCCTCGCCAGGGCGCTGGATGAGGAACCGGGTAGCCCCGGACTGCCCGCTGCTGATACCGGCAAGCACGCAAAAGCTGCCGTCCCTGGCCCGGGCAATGGCCGGCAGCACCGGGCGCAGGCCTCCCAGGTCGCAGCCCTGCAAGCGCTTTGCCCTGAAACCCAGCGCCCGCGCCGCCCGCAGCAGTGCCTGCACCGGGCAGCCGCCGCCACCCGGGCCAAACCTGTGCTGCAGGGCGGCCGGTTCAACCGGTACCTGGTGAAGTTGCGCTACCAGCGCAAGACATTGCAATCCGCTATCAATCAACATCCATGTCAACCAATCGGCAGTGGCCTGGCCAGACTCCGGCGCAGGCGACGGTTCTGGCGATTTACATGGAGTCTGTAACCGGCACCCCGGCCGGTCAAGCCGAGGCGGGGGATTTGATCTTATCTGCCCGGGGATGATCGCCCGGGCAGGTCAATGCCGGGCATCGCGCCCGGCTCAGCAGCAGGCGGAGGTCCCGGGCTTACACTCGCCCCCGACCGCGCCCTCGTCAAAAGGCAGGCCGACGCCGCAACCGCGGAAGATACCCCGGTGCGTCGCCCGGTCGCCGATAAAATCAAAATGCGGGGCGAAGCGGGTTTCCGCCAGCATGCGCCAGGTATTGCCGCAGACCGGGAAATGCTCGCCGGTTGCGATGGTGTGGTGCTTGTCCAGCGCCAGGGCGTCCGGGTGCTGCTCCACCGTGCCGCGGTACACCACCGCCTGGCCGTAGTCCTCGCAGGCGGGTTCCAGGTCCGCCAGCTTGAACAGGCGCCAGGTGGCGGAGTAGAAGCCGATACCTGCCACTTTGGCCTGCACCCCGGCGCTCTCGATGCCGAGCGGGCGGTCGTTCACCAGGCGGGGGTCCTTGAACCCGGCCGCTTTCGCCAGGGCCAGGAAATCATTCCAGTACAATGCGCCGCTGAGGCACTC
>JAOUDU010000497.1 GCA_029859085.1 Gammaproteobacteria bacterium
GCCAAGTATGCCGGCTATATCGACCGGCAGCAGGACGATATCGATCGCCTGCGCCGCTACGAGAATACCGCCCTGCCCGCTGACCTGGACTACGACACAGTGGATGGCCTGTCCAACGAGGTAAAGCAGAAGCTGGGCGCTGCCCGACCTGATACCCTGGCCAGGGCGGGCCGGATTCCCGGCGTTACCCCCGCCGCTATTTCCCTCCTGCTGGTCTATCTGAAGCGCCGCGGCGCGCTCCGGGGCCGGGGGGAGGACAGCGCCGGGCAGGCATTGCCCGGGCCCGGCAACCTGCGCGGCCTGGGCTGATTTGAAGCCCCTGTTGCCGGCCCTCGCCCTGCCTGACCAACTGCAGCGCGGCTGCGACGCGCTCGGGCTGGCGCTGGAGCAGAGCCAGGCAGAGCTGTTGCTCGCCTACCTTGAACTGCTGCTCAAGTGGAACAGCGCCTACAACCTGACCGCGGTGCGCGACCCGGCGCAGATGGTGACCCGGCACCTGCTGGACAGCCTGGCGATTGCCCCCCACCTGCGCGGCCGGGATATTATCGATGTGGGTACCGGAGCCGGGCTGCCGGGTATCCCCCTGGCGATAGTGTTTCCAGGGCTGCGGTTTTCCCTGCTCGACAGCAACGGCAAGAAGACCCGCTTCCTTTTTCAGGTGAAAACTGCACTGCGCTTGGATAATATGCTGGTGCACCACGCTCGCGTGGAATCCTTCCGGCCGCCCGCACCCTACGATGCTGTTCTGTCCCGGGCCTTTGCGTCCCTGGCGGACATGGTGGCCGGCTGCAGGCACCTGCTGGCACCGACCGGGAGCTTCCTTGCGATGAAAGGCACCTACCCGGCCGATGAGCTGGCGGCGCTGGGCCCGGGCTGCGTCGTGAAAGAGGTGCGGACGCTGGCGGTGCCGGGCCTCGACGAGCAGCGGCACCTGGTGGAACTGGCTATAAAAGATAATGGAGTGGCAGCTTGATACGGACCGGGATCGAAACCAGTGGCTAGGATTGTAGCGATAGCAAACCAGAAAGGAGGCGTGGGCAAGACCACGACCTGCATCAACCTGGCCGCCTCCCTGGCAGCGATGCGGCAGCGGGTGCTGCTCGTGGACCTCGATCCCCAGGGCAACGCCACCATGGGCAGCGGTATCGACAAGCACAACCTCGAGCACAGTATCTACGATGTACTCGTGCACCGGTTCCCCACCCGGCAGGCCATCCAGCACGCCGGGGAGGCCGGATACGAGGTGCTGCCCGCCAACGGCGACCTCACGGCGGCGGAAGTGGAGCTGCTGCAGGTGGCAAACATGGAGCAGCGCCTGCGTTCGGGCCTTGACGAGGTGGCCGGCAACTACGATTACGTGCTGATCGACTGTCCTCCCTCCCTGAATATGCTGACCCTGAATGCCATGGTGGCAGCGGACGGCGTCATCATTGCCATGCAGTGTGAGTACTTCGCGCTCGAGGGCCTGTCGGCCCTGGTCGACACCATCCAGCGGGTGGCGGAGACAGTGAACCCGCGGCTGCAGATCGAGGGCATACTGCGCACCATGTACGACCCTCGCAACAGCCTCACCAACGACGTGTCGGCGCAGCTGCACAACCACTTCGGCGAGCGGGTATACCGCACGGTGGTGCCCCGCAACATACGGCTCGCGGAAGCGCCCAGTCATGGCGTGCCGGCCATGTACTACGACAAATACTCTCGCGGCTCCAAGGCCTATATGGCCCTGGCCGGTGAAATAATCCGGCGCGAGGAGAAGCTTGCGCAGCAGGCGCAGGCCGGCGCGCTGGCCACGGAATGAACGGAGAGCTCGGATGTCTGTGAAGAAACGGGGTTTGGGGCGGGGGCTCGATGCGCTGCTGGGCGCGGCGGGCACCAGGCCGGCGGCGCCCGGCAGCGGGCAGAACAGCGGCCTGGCCGTACCGGAGGAGGACAGCATCCTCCGGCAGCTGCCGGTGGACCTGATCCAGCGCGGCAAATACCAGCCGCGCCGGGATATCGACCCGGAATCCCTGCAGGAGCTGGCCGACAGCATAAAGGCGCAGGGCGTTATGCAGCCTATCGTGGTGCGCCCCATCTCTGACCGCAGATTCGAGATTATTGCCGGTGAGCGACGCTGGCGCGCCACCCAGCTGGCCGGGCTGGACACCATCCCCGCCCTGGTCAGGGATGTGCCGGACAATGCCGCCATTGCCATGTCCCTGATCGAGAATATCCAGCGCGAGGACCTCAACCCGATAGAGGAAGCCGCCGCGCTCATGAGACTGCAGCAGGAATTCGAGCTGACCCAGCAGGAAGTGGCCAATGCTGTTGGCAAATCGCGCTCCACGGTGGCCAACCTGCTGCGGCTGATGAGCCTGCAGGAAGACGTGCGCCGGCTGGTAGAGCACGGTGACCTGGAAATGGGCCACGCCCGCGCCCTGTTGGGGCTCGAAGGGGCGCGGCAGTCCCAGGCGGCGCGATCCGTGGTCGGCAGGGGCCTCTCGGTGCGCCAGACCGAGGCCCTGGTGCGGCACCTGCTCGAACCCAGGGAGAAGCCGCTGCCGGGCGCCATTGACCCGAATATCCGCCATTTGCAGGATGACCTCTCCCGCCGGCTGGGCGCCCGGGTCGAGATCAAGCACGGCGCCGGCGGCAAGGGCAAACTGGTGCTGGCATATAACAGTCTCGATGAACTCGACGGAATATTGAGTCATATCAAGTAGGGCACCAGCACACTATATGGTGGTCCGGGCCCGGCTCGACCCAAGATGATGTGCTGCAGGCCCGGCGGCCGGGGTTCCGGGAAGAAATTGCGGCGATCCTGCGGCGATCAGGGTGCATTTTTAATCCTTATACCGGCTATAAGCCGGTTGAACCGACCTATCAATCCCCCTATAATGCGCCCGCCCGAAACGAGCCCGGTGGCTGTTCCGGCAGAGGCGGGAGATATGGGGCGAGGTGCAAATGGCCGGTGCTGAAATTCTCCGCCCCCCGGTGCACCGCATTACCCTGGCGCAGTGCGCCATCCTTGTGACGCTGTGCCTTATCCTGCTGGCATCGGACAAGGTGCGGGCCTACTCGGTGTTCAGCGGTGGCCTGATCGCTATTTTGCCCCAGGCATATTTTGCGGCACTCGCCTTCAGGTGGCGTGGCGCAAAATCGGCCAGGGCCATAGCCCGCTCCAGTTACGTTGGGCAGGTGGGCAAGTTTTTACTCAGTTTTGCAGGTTTTGCCGCGGTGTTTGTCGCGCTG
>JAOUDU010000498.1 GCA_029859085.1 Gammaproteobacteria bacterium
GCGTTTAAGCGGCTGGGGGCAGGCGTCAGCCTAGCAGTAATGTTTTCCTGGCATTCTCGATAACCTGGAGAACGGCGGGGTGTTTCAGCTTCCGTTCCGGAGAGATGGCATAGTATTTCTCTACCACGGGGATGGCCTGGCCGATACGTCGGCACCGGTACATTTGCTCAACTTCATCGCTGATGGCCGCGGGTGCCGGGAAAATACCATTACCGGCCTCACCGAAGGCTTTCATCAGCGCACTGTCCTCGAATTCAGCCACCATCGTCGGTGAAATACCCTCCTGGTCAAACCATTCATCCAGCGCCCTGCGGATGGGATTGTCCATTGTCGGCAGCAGGATCGGGGCCTTGTCCAGCGATTGCGGGAAGTCTTTCTCGTATTGGCGGGTACTGCCCTTCTTCGCGAACAGGGCGATCTCGCTGGAGCCAAGGGCATGGCTGAAAGCCTTGACCGAGAGCCCTGACGGGATCGGTCGGTCCGACAATACCATGTCCAGTTGATGCACGGCGAGATCACCAAGCAGCGCCTCCAGTGCCCCCTCGCGGCATACCAGGCGAATAGCAATTTCGGTCTGCAGTACCGGCTGCAGTATGCGCGAGGCTATCAGCTTGGGAATGGAGTTCACTATCCCCACTGCCAGCAGTGCTGGCAGCACCACCCGGCCGGTTTTGACGCGTGAGGTCAGTTCTGCCCCGAGGGTAAATATTTCGTCCGCGTACTGGTACACCATGTGGCCAGTTTCCGTCATCGCCAGGCCGCGCCCGACCCGGTGGAACAGGGGTTCCCCCACCGACTCTTCAAGCAGTTTCAGCTGGCCACTGATAGTTTGGGGGGTCAGGTGTAGGCACTGGGTTGCCTTGGCGATACTGCCCTCCCTGGCAACTGTCCAGAAGTACAGAAGATGATTGTAGTTAAGGTGTCTCACCAGCTTGAAGTTGTCCCGTCTCTGTTATCCCTGACCTTCAATGTTTTAGCCCTGATTGCCACCAGCTGTTGCGTCTTTTGTCTTTCAATCGTGGCGGACAGGACCGCGGCTGCATAGCCGAGCGCGATTATCGCCAGTGTCATCAGTGCCAGTGTCGTGAATAGTGCTGCCATATTGCTCTCCCGTGATTATCCAACAGTACAAGGAAGGGCGAGTGTCGTTGTATTCGAAGCCATGAAAAAGCCGATTTCCACTGAATTAATATTCGTAAATACCGAAGTATAGTACGTCGGTAAAAGCGTTGTATCCACCAGAAATATTCGAATGGACCTGATCTGCCCTGAACCGGATACTCGCCCCAACAACCACAGGAGGTTTGCAGAATGTATTCCGAAATCAACAAGCACCCGGCTGCCAACACGGTTCAGGATATTTCGCAGCTGCAGTCCGGGGTTGGCCAGAAAGTGTTGCGCGATACTTATCGGCTGCTGTCCGCGACCCTGCTGTTCTCAGCAGCTATCGCCGGCACAAGCGCTATGCTGAGGCTGCCCGCGCCCGGTATCCTACTGACACTTGTCGGATATTTTGGCCTGCTGTTCCTTACCTTCCGCTTGCGAAACAGCGTATGGGGGCTGGCCTCCGTTTTTGCCCTGACAGGCTTCATGGGTTATACGCTCGGCCCGGTAATCGGCTACTACCTGGGTATGGCCAATGGTTCCCAACTAGTGACGACTACGATGGGCGTCACCGCGATAGCCTTCCTGGGCCTATCCTGGTACGCCCGCAGCCCCACCGCGGTAAACACCGCCAATTGGGGGTCGTTTCTGATGATCGGCATTCTCACCGCCTTTGGCCTTGGACTTGCCGCAATCTTCTTTCAGATGCCGGCACTGTCCCTGGCGGTTTCTGGTTTGTTTGTGCTGCTGATGAGTGGCCTGATCATGTTCGAGACGCAGAACATCGTGCGCGGCGGGGAGACCAACTACATCATGGCCACCGTTTCGCTCTTTGTCTCGATTTACAACCTGTTCGCGAGCCTGCTGCACATTTTCGGCTTCCTTGGTGGAGACGAGGGGTAGAGACTGCGGACTTTCACAGACTTTCCGATGGATTGAGGAGAATGCAATGGTCGATTTCAACAAGCTGATTGGTTTAATAAGCGGCAGTGGTGTGGGAGCCGGTCTGGCCGGCGGCGTGGCAGGCGGTGCGCTGGTGAGCGCGCTGACCACCAAGTCTGGACGAAAAGCAGCCAAGTCGGTTGCCCAGATCGGTGGCCTGGCGGCGGTAGGTGCACTCGCCTGGAACGCCTACAAAAAGTATCAGGGGGACAAACCTGTTGAAGTGCAGCAGCACGAGATGGGTGAACAGCAAGCTCACACCCCGACAGAGTGGCAACAACTGTCCCGCAGGGAATTTGATGCACTGGCCGGCACCAAGTCAGCCTCGGAAGGGCTGCTGGTGCTGCGTAGCATGATCGCTGCCGCGATGGCCGATGGTCGCCTCAGCCCACAGGAGCAGGCGCTGATTTTCGAGCGCCTGGATAAACTCGGCCTCACCTCCGAGGAGCGGGACACGCTGTTTGATGAACTGCGCAACCCGCTGTCATGCCAGGTACTGGTGGCTCAGGTCAGCGACCCGGTCCTGGCTATAGAGGTCTATACGGCGGCAGTGATGATACTGGAGTCCGGCTGTACGGTGTCCGGGAATTATCTCGGCCAACTCGCGGCCGGCTTGAAATTACCTGAGCCGCTGGTGTTATCCATCCACAGGAATATGGCGGTGCCACAGCTGGCGGACGCGTCCTAGTTCCCGTTCGGCAGTCCTGTGTATCCGGGCCTCGTTGTCGGCCCGGATTGGGGACTGGAAATCAAAGATGTGGTTGGAGTGCCTAACGTTTGCAAGACACACGGTGTGCGTTAAGCGCTCGGTGAATCCGGATCAGCTCCATCATACTTATTGAGATTGAGCACGCCGACTGTTTTCCCGGAACTGTTCCTAGAGAGTATCTGGGCGGAAATGGTGCCGGAGGCAGGGGCAATTGTCGTGAAGGCCATCCAGGGCATTGCCACACCGGTGCAGGCCGAAAAGCAGGAGCAACTGCGGCAGGACAGGCAGGATTCCCGAAAGGACGTCTCCGCGGAGACGTGGCTATCGTGTCCGGGCGTATTTCCTGAAAATTCCCCGCTGGCTCCGAATAATCCCGATCTCTTTGTCTGAATACTCGAAGCTACTTGCCTCGTCGCACCACCAATACCTCGTAGCTTCCCCTGGGGCCGATGAAATGGGAGCACAGCC
>JAOUDU010000499.1 GCA_029859085.1 Gammaproteobacteria bacterium
CATACCCGCACCCAGGTGGCGATGAGCCTGGTGTCGGGGCTGATGCTCGGGGTGGCGTTTTACCACCTGCTGCCGCACAGCGTGGCGATGATCGGCGGACCCGGTGCCGCCGACGTCTCGGTGCAGGGGTTGATGCTCGGGCTTATCACCATGCTGCTGTTGCTGCGCTTGTTCCATTTCCACCAGCACGATTTCAGTCTCGAGGAGGAAAATCTCTTCGAGCAACACGTACATCACGAGCTCGAAGAACACCACGGACATCACGGGCACAGCCACCCGGCTCCCCGTATGACATGGCTCGGCCTGGCGCTGGGCCTTGGCCTGCACACGCTGATCGACGGTATAGCCCTGGGGGCGGCGATGCAGGTTGAGATCACCGGTGGGGCCGTGGGGCTCGTGGGGGTCGGCGTGTTCCTGGCTGTACTGCTGCACAAACCGCTGGACGCGATGTCGATTACCACCATCATGGCCGCGGGTGGCTGGAGCCGCCGCGCAAGGGCGATTACTAACCTGGTGTTCGCGGTGCTGTGCCCGCTGGGTGCAATGCTGTTTTTCTTCGGCCTGGATTTTCTCGGGAACGACAGTGCTTACCCCGTGGCCGCGGCGCTGGCGTTTTCCGCGGGAACCTTCATCTGCATCGCCCTCAGCGATCTCCTGCCGGAAGTGCACTTTCACAGCCACGACCGCGGCAAGTTAACGGTGGCCTTCCTGCTGGGCATCGGGGTGGCCTACGCCATCGGCGCGCTGGAACCGGCCAATTTCCACCTTCCCAACCCCTGAACCACCGGAGGCAGCACATGGTCAAGCGCATCATCTACCCTCCCGTCTGGCTGTTGCTGGGCCTCATCGCCGTATTCGCACTGAACGAGCTATACCCGGTCGCGCGTTTCACCAGCCTGCCTGCCCAGCTCGCCGGCGGCGCGGTAATCCTGGTCGGCCTGCTGTTGCTGGTGGCCGCCAACGGCCTGTTCGTGCGCGCCGGCACCGACGTCATACCATTCCGGAACGTGAGCAGCCTGGTGACCAGCGGCGTTTACCGCTATACCCGCAATCCCATGTACCTGGGAATGGTCGCCGTACTACTTGGCTGCGCGATCACCGTGGGCGCGGTATCGGCGCTGCCGGTGCCGGCGCTGTTCGCCGTTATCGTGGAGGCGCGGTTTATTCGTGCCGAAGAGCAGATGCTGCGCAGCTTGTTCCCGCAGGATTACCCGGCTTATTGTGAGCGGGTGCGACGCTGGCTTTGAAACCCCGTCAGGAGAATGTCCCCATGTTGATAGGTGTACCCACAGAAATAAAAACCCATGAATACCGCGTGGGCCTGACCACCGGCAGTGTGCTGGAACTGGTTCACCACGGCCACCAGGTCCTGGTCCAGAGCGGCGCGGGCGCGGGCATCGGCCTCGGGGACGAGCTGTACCGGGCGGCCGGGGCGGAAGTAGTGGCAACTGCGGTCGAGGTATTCGCGCGCGCCGAGATGGTGGTAAAGGTCAAGGAGCCCCAGCCCGAGGAGTGCCGCATGCTGCGTGCAGGCCAGGTGCTGTTCACCTACCTGCACCTGGCGCCGGACCCGGGGCAGACGAAAGCGCTGCTGGATTCGGGCTGCATCGCGATCGCCTACGAGACGGTCACCGGCCCCAACAATACCCTGCCGCTGCTGTCGCCGATGAGCGAGGTGGCGGGGCGTATGTCAATCCAGGCCGGCGCCCACTGCCTCGAGAAGGAGCAGGGTGGTTCGGGTATCCTGCTGGGTGGGGTGCCCGGGGTCGAGGCGGCCCGGGTGGTGGTGATCGGCGGTGGCGTCGTGGGCACCAACGCGGTGCGCATGGCCATGGGTATGGAGGCGCATGTCACCGTGCTGGACCGCTCGCTGCAGCGCCTGAAGGAGCTGGACTTCCAGTTCGGCTGCATGCTGAACACGGTGTACTCCACCCGGGAAGCGCTGGCGCGCTACGTGGCCAGCGCCGACCTGCTGGTGGGGGCGGTGCTGGTGCCGGGAGCCGCGGCGCCGAAGCTGGTGGATCGGGCCATGCTGAAAACCATGAAGCCCGGGTCAGTGCTGGTGGATGTCGCCATCGACCAGGGCGGCTGTTTCGAAACCAGCCGGCCGACCACTCATGCCAACCCTACCTATGTGGAAGAGGGTATCGTGCACTACTGCGTGGCGAACATGCCCGGTGCCGTGGCGCGCACCTCGACCTTCGCGCTGAACAACGCGACCCTGCCTTTCACCCTGAACCTTGCGAACAAGGGCTACCGGCAGGCCCTGCTGGACGACGCGCACCTGTGCGCGGGGCTGAACGTGCACCGGGGACAGCTCACCTACAAGGCGGTTGCGGACGATCTCGGCCTGGACTATGTAAGCGCCAAGGCAGCCCTGGCGGGCTGATTAAATCCCCGGGAGCGGGTCGCGGCGTCAGGGTTGGCCCGCGGTTTCAGCGAGTTTTCGCGCACTCTCCAGCCCGCCTGCATTGGTGACATTGGTGTAGCCTTCGGCCTCCAGGCTCTGTTTCGCCTTTTCGGCCCGGCCGCCCGCCGCGCAGTACACGTAGATGGGAGCGTCCTTGGCCAGGTGCAGGCCCGCAACGCCGACCTGGATAGCGTCGAACGGAATCGACCTGGCCTGGGATAAATGGCCGCCGGCGTATTCAGCGGGGGTGCGCACATCGATCCAGACAGCGTCAGCAGGTACCTGCGCACGACTGCCCGCGGCGGCCAGCAGGGTGACGAGGAATAAACCGATAATGGTGATTCTGCTCATGCCATATGCTCCCTAGGATGTTGCGCCCAGCGCGATTGCCCTGGCTCTGGTGTCGGCGCTATCGCCGTCCCGGGTGACGTCAAGCCAGCCCCCCAGGTTTTCCCCGGCGATGGTCGCCAGGGCCGATATATGCCCGGGCTCGCTGTTCAGACAGGGGATGTAGTCGAAACGTTCCCCCCCTGCCTCAAGAAAATAGTCGCGGTTTTCCTCCCCGATCTCCTCCAGGGTCTCCAGGCAATCCGCCGCGAAGCCGGGGCAGACCACCTGTACCGATTTTATCCCCGTTCCCGGCAGCGCTTTCAGGGTCGCATCCGTGTAGGGCTGCAGCCACTCGGCCTTGCCAAAGCGGGACTGGAAGGTGGTCATGTAGTCCGACTCCGCCAGGCCGAGTTGTGCGGCTACAAGCCGCGTGGTTTTGTGGCACTGGCAGTGATAGGGGTCGCCCTGGTCCAGGTAGC
>JAOUDU010000019.1 GCA_029859085.1 Gammaproteobacteria bacterium
GGTATCAGTGGTGACGATTTCTTTTCTCAGCGCCGAGCTGATCGGCCTGCGCGAGGGTATCGGCATCATCTTCGGCGCCAACCTCGGCACCACCACCGGGGCCTGGCTGATCGCCGGTTTCGGCCTGAATGTAAAGCTCTCGGCCTACGCCCTGCCCATGCTGGTATTCGGCGTACTGCTGCTGATGCAGGCCTCCAGGCGGCTCAAGGGATTCGGCTGGGTCCTGATGGGCATAGGATTCCTGTTCCTGGGGATCGACTACATGAAGGAGGGATTCGCCTCCTATTCCGACCAGATCGACCTGACCCGATACGCCATGACCGGTATCGCGGGCCTGCTGGCGTTCACGTTCGCGGGAATCGTCGCCACCGTGGTAATGCAATCGAGTCACGCTACCCTGACCCTGATTATCACGGCGCTGGCCGCCGGCCAGATCAGTTACGAAAATGCCCTGGCGCTTGCCATCGGCGCGAATGTCGGCACCACGATAACGGCCATTCTCGGCGCGATCGGCGCCAACGCCGCCGGGAAACGCCTGGCGGCGGCACACCTCGTATTCAATGTGGTCACTGGGATAGCGGCGCTGGTATTCATCCAGTTCCTGCTGGCGGCGGTCGACAGCCTGGGCAACCTGCTGGGTATCGCGGCGGATAATCACACCCTCAAGCTCGCGCTTTTCCACACACTTTTCAACCTGCTCGGCATAGCGCTGATGCTGCCACTGCTGGCTCCGCTGGTGAGCCGGCTCGAACGCTTCATGGGAGATGACCGGGCCCTGCGGGACCGCCCGCGCTACCTCAGCGATGCATCGCTTGCGCTGCCCCAGGTCGCGGTACAGGCGGTCAGCAAGGAAACCAGGCACCTCTTCAGCAACGCCTTCACCCTGATCGCGCACGGTGTCAGCCTGCACCGCAACCTGATCACGGGCAGCCGGGATCTGCAGCAGTTGATCGAGCCTCCCGGCAAACTGATCGAGATAGACCTCGATGAACAGTACGAGCGCAGGATCAAGGACATCTACAGTGCCAATATCGAGTTCCTGAGCCGGGCCCAGGGACAGGCCGGCCCCGAGTTCGGGGATGCGTATAACGCCCTGCGGCACGCCAATATGGATGTGGTGGCGGCGATCAAGGCCGTCAAGCACCTGCGCAAGAACCTGCTGCCATACATGCAGAGCGAGAACCCGTATATTCGCCGGGAGTACAACCGCTTCCGGGTGCGTATCGGCGAGGTATTGCGGTCGCTCGCGGTGCTGCGCGACTCAGAGGACAGCGTCGTTGCGCTGCTCTCCCTCGACCGGATCAGGGTTGAAGCCCTCGGCAGTGAAAACGAGGCAGCCCGGGTGGCGGATGGGCTAATCCGCGATCGCTCCATTACCTCCCAGATGGCCACCTCCCTTATCAACGACGGCAGCTACGTGCGGGAAGTAATACAGCGACTGCTGGACATGAACGAGCAATTACACCGGGCCGGGCTACCCTATGGTGAAGCGGTCCAGGATGAACTGGCACTGAAGGCCGAGGAAATCGCCAATATCGCCAGGCACGCCGGCGAAGTGCGCTGACCAGGACCAATCGAGGATGATGCGATGACAAACGCAAGGCTTTTCGCCAGGTTGCGCTCCCTGATGGAGGACGCCACCAGCGCAGACAAAAAGCATATCAAGAAAATCCGCAAGGTGTTGCGCAAGCTGAAGGAGCGGCAAGCGGACCTGCGCGAAAACCTGGACAATGCGGGCAGTATCGAGGAGAGACGGAAAATCGAGCAGGAGATCGAGGTCATCACCCTGCAACGGGTCAAGGGGCAGGAGGTTTACCGAAAGCTGAAAAAAGCCCGTAAGCTTGCGAAACAGGGACCATCGGAAAACACCCCCGGCGTCGCCACAGCTGAAGACGCCGGAGAAAATTCCTAGCCGGACTGCGCGGCGTCCGCAGGCAGCGAAGCGGCAATAGCGTCGGCCAGCCGCTGCAGCAGCGCCTCCTCCGCCCGCACCAGGGCATCGTAACCATCACCCGCCAGTGACTGTTGCTCCGAGAACCGGAATGCCCGGGTCGCACCTTCCACCGCAATCTCCCAGTACGCAACCAGCACCGCGGCACCGCTGCTGTCACCATGCAGCTGGTCCACCGTGACATCGATACGCGACCTGGTGGTGGCTGTTGCACTGGCGGCAATATCCCTGCCGCTGGCGCTGGATATTTGCGTGGCGAGGTAGCGGCGCAGGCTAACCTGCAGCGGCTCCGCCCAGACGTGGTTCCTGGCCGCGGTAATGGTGCCATCGCCAGCGGCCAGAACCAGCCCCGGCTGGTCTATATAGGTGGCGACCCGGACATTTCCCAGGGCGATACCGCTGTCCGCCAATGGCGTACCCGAGGTAGTGCCTACCTCGGTACGCAGCAGGTAGGTCGCTGTCTGGGGCGGCTGGGTAGAACAGGCGGTGAGCAACACCACCGCGATTACGCACATTATTCTCATTGGGGACTGGCCTCCGGTATGGGGTCGGCGGAAATCTCGGTGGGGAACACCAGCGAGTTGGGTTTTTCACTCAGGGTGCGGGTCAGATCCTCCAGGTTGCGCAGGGTACGGTTGAGTTCGAACACACTGTCGCTGATGGACTGCCCCATGGCAGAGTCCGGCGAGAGACTGGCCAGGGCCTGCCTCAGTTCCGCCAGGGTTTTGGTGAGTTCACCCGGCAGCTCCTTTGAGCCATCCTTGTCGAGTATTTCCTGCAGGGAAGCCATCGTGGATGTCAGCGCTGCCAGGGTCCCGTCCAGGGTGCCCAGCGCGGAATTGGCATTGGCGACCAGCGGCTCCAGCGGCAGTCCGTTGAGCTTGTCCAGCAGGGTGCCGACCTGCTTTTCCAGTCGCCCGAGGCCACTGGGAATCGTTGGAATCACGGGATACCCATCGAACTCTTCCTGCGCTACCACCGCCTTGCCTTTCTCTTCAGGGTAAAAATCGAGGTTGAGGTAGAGCGCGCCGGTGAGAAGGCTGCCGGTTTGCAGCGTGGCCCTCAACCCGATCTGGGTGCCTTTGATGATAGATTTCTGCATCATATCGAGGGCCTGCTGGTCATCGCCGGCGCCAAACCTTCCGGGCTCGAGATAGAACAACACCGGGATCGGGTCGCCGGTCCCCGCCATACGCTCGCCGACCAGTTCCTTGAGCAGGATGCGTTCGACCCTGCCGATCTGGATGCCGCGATATTCTACCGGGGCTCCGGGTTCCAGGCCGCGCAGCGACTGGCCGAATTTGCTGACAAAATAAACCCTGTACCGGTAAGGATTTGCCATCAGGTCACGATACGATGAGTTGAGCTTGTAGGTCGCACCTGACACCGCCTTTTCTCCCGGGGGCAGGCCCGGCAGGTTGCCGAAGGCTACACCCCCCAACAGGATGGTTTCCAGCGACCCGGTAGTCACCTCTACACCGGCGGCGGACGCATTGATGGCCACCCCGCTCACGTTCCAGAAATGTGTGCTGGTTGTAACCAGGTCGTCGTAGGGAGCGTCAATAAAAACGTCATAGCGCACGACTTTCTGATCGCTGTCAAAAGCAACACCCTCGATGCGTCCAACCTTGAACCCGTTGTAGACGACAGCATCGCCCTCACCCAGCGAGCCGGCCTGTTCACTGTAAAGGGTCAGGCGCACCCCGGGCGCATCCGCGGCGGTGAGTGGCGGCACCTCCAGGCCGACATACTGGTCGTGGTTCCGCTTGCCGGAGCCCGGGTCGAGCTGGATATAGGCCCCGGACAGGAGAGTGCCCAGGCCGGAGACGGCCCCGGCCCCGACCCGGGCTCGAACCACCCAGAACCGGGTGTCATCCCGCAGCATATCGGAGGCCTCGCGCTCCATCTTCACCTTCACCAGCACCTTGTCCATGCCCTCGCTGAGCGAGACATCTTCCACCAGGCCGACATCGACGTCCCGGTACCTGATCCTCGTCTTGCCCGCCTCCAGCCCTTCGGCGGTATTGAACTGGATGGTAATCTCGGGGCCCTCGGTCATCCTGGTGTGGATCACCATGTACAGGCCGATTACCACTGCCACCACGGGTATCACCCAGATCGGGTTAAACCTTCTGCCGGTGCTGATCTCGGGTTTGAGTTCACTCATTATTTTTTTCCTGTTGGTCCCAGATCATCCTGGGGTCAAAGCTTTCCGCCGCCACCATGGTCACCAGCACGACCCCCGCGAAGGCGACCGCCGCGGCCCCCGGGAGGATCACCAGCAGGCCGGTCAGGTGCACCAGCGCCACCAGGATGGAGACCACGAACACGTCCACCATGGACCATTTACCGATGAACTCGGCGGCCCGGTACATCACCGTGCGCTGGCGCGGGTCATTCTGCTTTTCGTTGCCCACACTCCAGCACAGGTAAAACAGGGCGATGAGTTTCCCCAGCGGCACCATCACACTGGCGATAAAAATGATGGCGGCTATCGGGACGGAGCCCATATCGATCAGCAGTACCACGCCGCCCAGGATGGTGCTGTCGGTCGCGTTGCCGAACTGGTCCGTGATCATGATCGGCAGCATATTGGCCGGGATGTAGAGCACACTGGCGGTAACCAGCAGCGCCAGGGTCCGCTGCAGGCTGTTTGACTTGCGCAGGTGCAGGGGCTCGCCGCAGCGCGGACATTCATGCAGATCGGCGTCGGCCAGCTTCAGGCAGAGATGGCACGACGCCAGGTGGCGGGAAGCGGCGGTATCACCCGGCATGTTTCAGCCCCGCCAGGCGCTCAATTTCGTTCCAGTACTGCAGGCGATCGAGGTTGGAAACCGAGGCGACGAAACACAGCGCGAAAGCCCCGTAGCCCCAGAACGAGATGCCGATAACCACCGTCGCCATATGCGCTATCTTCACCAGGCTCACCATGACCCCGATAAAAAATACCTCGACCATAGCCCAGTTCTGCATATGGAATACCAGCCGGGTCACGGGAATCATCCAGTCGTAGAAACGCTGCCGGATCATGCAGGTCGACAGCGCCAGCAGCAACACCAGCACCGTCGCCGGAATAACAATGATGAAGCCTGCCACCAGGAAGGCCAGGTCGGGCCGGCCCTGGGCATACAGCTGCTCAACCGTCTGGGGCAGGCTCATGGTGTTTTCCAGCCCGCTGGATTTGAAAGAGAGGAAGGGAAAGGCGCTACCGATCATCAGGCATACCAGCCCGGAGAGGGCGTAGGACTGCAGCCGCTGGAATCCGTCATCCCTGACCCGGGTCAGGAAATCCCCGCAGCGGGAGCAACTGGCCTTCTCCCCATGGCGCATACCGCTGACATCGAACAGCAGGTCGCAGCAGGGGCAGGCAATAAGGCTGGGGTCAGCGGGCGCGGCCAATGCCAGTTCCCGTATTTGGGTCAGAAGTGTTCATGCGGGCATTATATACACAGAGAGGTTTATCTCACAGTACGAACACCCCTGCGAACACCGCCAGAAAAAGCAATGGAGCGAGCAGGCGCGCCGCCATATTGAGCCGCTCTGCGGGCACCTTGCCACCGCGACCCTCGAGCCAGGTCACTGCCACCGCTGCCGCCAGCGCGGCAAACACCAGCACTGAGGAGGCCACCAGGAACTTGTCCAGGCGGGTCAGGTAGGCGATCGGCGGCAGCACCGACGCCATCGAGAAACGATAGGCAATGAGGGTCAGCATGGAGGTGGCCACCAGGCCCACCCGGGGCGCGACGAATTCCAGCGGCATCCAGAACACGGCCCAGGTCATCATGACCACCAGGAGCAGCGGCACCAGCAATTGCCAGGTGTAATAGCCGGTGAGGCGCTGGGCATTGAATACGATATCCAGGCGACTGATGGTGCGCTCGATCGGCGCTATGTAGTACTCGCTGGAACGACTGCCGGCGGTGCTGAGTTTCCAGTTTGATACGGAGAGGTCGTCGGCGATACCGATATCCTGGCGCCGGGCAATAATTACCACGTCCTCCACCGGCTCACCCGAAACCAGCACAAAATGCAGTTCCTGCCGATCAAAGGGAAAGTCTGTCAGGTCCGCCTGGAAGCTGAAATCTCCATAGGCCCGCGCCCACTGGCGCACCCGGCCGTCGGGAGCCACGATAAACTCCGGATCGTTGACCTCGTCGAGCTTCCTGCGATTGAGCAATTGCAACTGGGGGGTCCATACCTGGCCCTGTTGCACACTGCAGGGCTGGGTTCCGCCATGGGCCAGGCGCGGGTCGGTCCACTCTGCCCGCAGGAACACGTCCGCCACGAAACTCTTGTCGGCGTCTTTGATCCCGATGAGGTCACTTAGGTAGAGTTCAACTTCGACCTCGACCGGTTTGCCGCCGTCCGCATTCAGCGGTGGAGCGAGGTTGTTCTCGGTGAAAACGCAGGGATTGGCAAACGCCTGTGAGGCGAGCGCCCAACAAAAGCAAAACAACAGTCTGGCCACTCGATTCCCTCTCGCAAGTTGGCCCCGCCACACAGCGGGGCCGTCAGCGACGGAAAAACGGTTGGACTGCCCGGCGCCGGACCCGCGAGTATAACGGATGGAGCGGCCGGGGGCAGTGCCCTGGCCAACGGGCTAGTGCTTTACCGCCTGGCTGCCCCAGATCTGCTCCAGTCTCTGGTCGCGACCGCAGTTCCAGCGGTAGTACTTGTAGCGGACGGGATTCTTCAGGAAATAGTCCTGGTGATATTCCTCCACAGGCCAGAATGCGCCGGCAGGCCGAATCTCGGTATAAACCTCGTCGGGAGCAAACTTCGCGGCGACCCCCGCCCGGGACTCTTCCGCCAGCCTGGTTTGTTCTTCCGTGGCGGCAAATATCGCGCTGCGATAGCTGGGACCCTTGTCGCAGAACTGCCCGGCATTATCGAACGGGTCGACGTTGACCCAGTAGAGGTCAAGCAACTGCCGGTAGCTGACCAGCGCCGGATCGTAGGTGACCTTGATGGCCTCGAAGTGCCCGGCATGGTTGCCCTGGTAGGTCGGGTTGGGGAGACTGCCCCCGGTGAACCCGGACACCACATCGCTCACGCCCTCCCGCCCCTGGAATGCAGCCTCCATGCACCAGAAGCAGCCCCCGGCGAACATCGCCGTCGCCGTCTCCGCCCTGGCAACCGGAATAAGGCCCAGGCAGAGAATCCATGCCAGCAGTGCTCGTTTCATACTCCGGTTCCGCCGCGTCAAAGGTATAGCGGGTAGACCCCGGCTGTGTTCGCCAGTTCCCCGGCCGGATGCAAACAGCGCCGCATCAGGCACAGGTCGAGTCGGGCTGGCAGCCCTTGTCGCCGTCCGCGCAGGTGTTGACGTCCAGCAGGTACCACAGGTAACAGCGGGAGAATATTCCGTTCATGACCAGGGCGATGGCCACCACAACCACGTACCAGTCAACCATGGTCATGGTCTGTTGCAGGAAGGCCCAGCTAAACAGCGCCACACCGAACAGGAGTCGCAGCACGCGCTCCGCGTTGCCAAGATTACGTTCGATCATTTTTTGTGCCTCACAGGTTGTTGATTGCGGTAGTGATACGCGCAACAGCGCCTACCGGATGTGCGTGATTAATACACAGGGCACTGCTTTCGTGTGCGCGTGACCGGGTCGCAGCGGTGACTCCGGTGAACTGGCCAGGACTACCTGACGTAGCCGATGACGGAAACGAAGTGGCACATGCTCCCGGCCAGGACGAACATGTGCCAGATGCCGTGGGAGTGGGCCAGCCGGCCCATCTTGTCGAGCACGTAGAACACCACTCCACCGGTGTAGGCCAGCCCCCCCGCCAGCAGCCAGTAGAAGGCCACCCCGGGTATCGCGGCGCGCAGGCCGGCCATATCGAATGAGCAGGCCCAGCCCATGCCGAGGTAGATCACCAACTGGCCCACCTTGATCGCGCGGCCCGACAGGAACACCTCGCTGAGGATACCCAGCACAGCCAGGCCCCAGACCACCGCCATAATGGGTATGCCGTTGCCCTCGCGGAGGCTCACCAGCATATAGGGTGTATAGGTACCCGCGATCAGCAGGTAAATCGAAATGTGGTCGAACAACTGGAATAGCTTCTTCAGGCGCGGCGGATGAAAACTGTGGTAGAGCGTGGACATCGTGTACAGCAGGACCAGGGTGACGCCGAACACGGTGAAACTCCCCAGGACCCAGGGATCCCGGGCCTGCAGGCCCACGGTAAGCAGCGCGCCAAGACCCATCAGGGCCAGGGTCGCGCCGACCAGGTGGCTGATGCTGTTTAACTTTTCGCCGTAGTACACGCCTTGTCCCCGGAACCGTCCAGAGGGCGGCAAGCGTTGTACCCCGCTTGCGAGAATGCAATCCGCCAGCCCCTTGCGGCCCATTATGTCGCCGCGGCCAGTCCGGGGCAATTGCACAACCGGTTTTCGCGGTCGCCTGTTTTTTGTAATACATTTATTGACTTTGTACTACATCGGAACTACATTCTGCCGACCTTTTATATCAACAGGCCGCGGCGCCGGGCCTGCCCAGGGAGCATTGATCGATGGCAGAACGCAGGGGAAAAGTACGTACCAGGCCGCGCCAGAACAAGGACCGGGTCCTGCAGGCGCGCATCCCGCGGCACCTGGACGAGGAACTGCGCGAGCATGCGGAGCAGCTCGGGCTCTCGGTCTCCACGGTGGTTCGCAACGTGCTGCTGAACACCTTCGAGCTGGTGGAAGGCGTGGTGACGGACAGCACCAACCTGGCCCGGGCGATCCAGGGACGCAAGCCCCGCCGCCATTCCGGGCGACTGGAGGCTCCGGAAGAGGCAGATACCGGAGCCGGCGTGATCGGCTGGCAGGAAGCGGTACTGAACCGCAACGGCATCTGCGACCAGTGCAATACCATTCTGCACAAGGGCGAGCGGGCCGCTGTGGGTGTGCCGGTCGAAGCCAGGCCAGTGTTCCTGTGCCTGCCCTGCCTTGCGGCCATAGCGACACCGGCGGGCGACAACCCCACAGCAAAGGAGTGAACCCATGAATACATCAATCCGCACGATCCAGGGCGGTACCCGGCTGGTGTTCGACTCGGTGGAGGGCATCACCAATACAGTGGAGCGCATGCACGAGACGATCGCCCGCGCCCCCCTGCCCTTCGCCGCGCCACCGGAACAACCGACCCGGGCCCATGGCATGATTGCCGCCGGGGTGTACCGGATTATCCGGGCCGTCAACGGCGGTTTGCGGAAGGGAGTGGACAGCTCATTCGGGCTGCTGCCGGAGCCGCTGCGGCAAGCGGGTGGTTCGGCCGCCGAAACACGCGTAGTGGCTGCACTGAACGGGGTGCTCGGCGATCACCTGGAGGCCACTGGCAACGCCCTGGCCACTCCGATGACGCTGCGCAGTGCCGGCCGCGCGCTGGCGCTGGATGCGGACGCGCTGGAGCGGGCGCTGCCGGCAGCCAGCGGACATATCGTCGTGCTGGTACACGGCCTCAGCCTGTCGGACCTGAGCTGGAGCCGCAAAGGCCGGCCCAGCATCGGCGACCAGCTGCGGGATGACCTGGGCTACACACCGCTGTACCTGCGCTACAATACCGGCCGGCATATTTCCACCAATGGCAGGCAGTTCTCGCAACTGCTGCAGCAGTTGTGTGCGGCCTGGCCTGTGCCGGTGCAATCGGTTTCCCTGGTGGGTCACAGCATGGGCGGCCTGGTCATCCGCAGCGCCTGCTGGTACGCCCAGGGCGAACAGTCGCCCTGGCTGCAACAGCTGCAGCGGGTGGTCTGCCTGGGCACCCCCCACCACGGTTCCCCGCTGGAAAAGGCCGGTCACGCCTTCGAGTCCGCCATGAAAAAAATTCCCTATGCCGAGCCGATGTTATTCGGCAGGCTGCGCAGCGTGGGCATCAAGGACCTGCGCCACGGTGCCCTGCGCGATGAAGACTGGCCCGGGCATCGCCCCGGGGGCGCCGGAGCGGATACCCGCGGCGCGGTGCCGCTGGTGCCGGGTGTCGAGTACTATTTCGCCGCGGCCAGCCTCGGCCGCCACCAGTTCGATCCGCTGGGGCACCTGCTGGGGGATTTACTGGTGCGGCCGGACAGCGCGGTGGGCATTCACCAGGACGACCTGCGCAGGCTGCAGATCAAGCCGGAAAACTGCCGGGTGTTCCACGAGAAAAACCACTTCGACCTGCTGGATGACCACCTGGTGCACCAGCAGCTGGTCGAGTGGTTTACCCGCTAGCTTTCGGCGCGGGAGACGGCGCGGCCGCTCAGCGCCGCAGCAGCAGCGCCTCCAGGGCCAGCACGTGGGGATCGGGGTCATCCAGTTCCCGCAACGCCTGTGCCAGGGCGAGCACATAATCGCGGTTGCTGCCGCTGGGACCCGCGGACCGGGCGATATGGGCCGCCAGCTCCGGCAGCGGGGCCGGCCCGAGATAGGCGTGGTTGTCGGCCCGGGCCACGTAGAGGATACCCCCGACCCGGCGCGAGCCCGCTGACAGTGAAATGGTTACCGCATGGCGTTCGTAGCCGTTCTTCTCCCGGTGATCGAGGTGCTCGAATACCGCGTGCTCCACCCGGTAGGCCACGCCCTTGCAGATCGCGCCGGGCGCCGGGACCAGGGTCACAACCCTGCCCGGCGCCTCCGGCGTACCCCGGTGGTCGTGGGAGCCCTGCCAGAACCTGCGCTGCCATCCCGCGATGGCCGCCACCTCCCGCTCCAGGAAGGGAAAATCGACCTTGTAGATCAGCGACCCGTAGCCGAACACCCAGGTCGAACCCTCGTTGGGCGCAGTCACGGGCAGATGCCCTCCAGCTGCGGCGTGCGGCGGGCGGGCTTCACTCGAACGCGGCCCGCACCTCCGGGCTGTAACCCCGGCGTATCAACGACGCGGGATAATCGTATCCCGGAGAGATAATGCCACGGGCGGGCAGTTGCGCCGGCGGGCGCAGCGGCGGCCGGGCGATGGGGTTCTCCGGTCGCGGCCTGTAGCCACCGCCGGGGCGGTGGCCGGAACCCGGGCGGTATACCGGGTAGGGGTAATAGCCACCGTAGATCCCGCCGTAGCCGAACGGAGCGGCATAGTCGATGACCTGGGTTCGGGGTTCGCTCTCGACCTGCAGCTTGCGCATTTCCGCCCGGTGTTTTTCCCGTTGCTGTCGGTCAGCGACCATGCGGTCGGTGGTTTCACGCAGCGCCTCCAGCTGCTGTTGCGCCGGCTCAGAAAGCTCCGGGGTCTGCACATCGATCACCAGGGTCTCCACCTCCACTTCCGCGGCAGGCGGCTTGTCGGAGTACGTCACCACCCCGTTTTCACCCACGGTCTTGTAGACCGTAGCCGCCGAGGCGGGCAGCGCAGATCCCAGCAGGGCCAAGCCAAGGACTGAGATGGCTGCCAACATGCGGTCGCGGCGGGGGCTTTCTGGCTTTTTACCTGTGGGACTCATGGGGCTCATTATACGTTATCGGGAGGCTTTCCCAGAACCCCGGCGGGACATCCACACCCCGCCGCCGGCAGGCGGCGTCCGGCGTGCCGTCCCGGTCCTGTCCAGGTTTACCTGCACAGCCCCGCTCACAGGCACTGTATGCCTTTCGCCGAAACCGGCGATGCCGTATAGTCGCCGCCTCCCCGTTCCGTTTGCCCCCGCCGGCACCTTCAGGCTGCCTGGGTGTGCGCACGTTGCTTATGCCAGACAATGGAGTTCAAATGCGCAACCCGATTTTGACCGGTATTTTTCTGGCCTCAGCGGCCCTGTCGACCCCTGTCCTGGCCAGCCCGTATACAGATATCTACGTATTCGGCGACAGCCTGTATGACAACGGCCAGTACAACGGCACTCGTTTCACCAACCGGGTGGGGCCCGACTACCGGACCTCACCCTATGGGCCGGTATCGCCGGACTTCGTGGCGGACAAGCTGCACCTGGCCGAGGCGGCACCCTCCCGGGATGGTGGCACCAACTATGCTGTGACCGGAAACGAATCCACCCAGACGCTCCAGTCCATCACAGCCGCCACCACCTACCAGAGCCCGTACGCGCTGGACCGCCCCAACTCAGGCCTGGATCCCGACTTCAACTCGCTGTTTTACAACCTGCAGCAGAGCGGCCAGTCACTGCAGAAAAACGCCATTTACCTCATGGTCGGCGGTGGCAATGACATTGGCAATTTCAAGGTCACCGACGATGCGTCCGCCGCGGTGGTCGCGACCAATATGGTCGATGCTGCAAATGCCCTCAGAGGGCGCGGCGCGAAATTCGTAGTTATTGCCAATGTACCGGATTTCGGCCTGGCCCCTGCGGGCATCTCCGTCAGCGAATTCGCCACCACAATGGCGGGCAAGGTCAATACACAGATCCAGCAGCAGGTGGGAGCCGAGAATATACTGATTATCAATGCCTTCGGAATGATCCAGGAAATAGCGGCCGCCCCGGCAGCCTATGGCCTGCCCCTGAGTTCCGCGGAATTCAGCCGGTCCTGCTTCAGCCTTTCCGTCGGCACCTGCGCGGGGGGCAATGCCGCCGCCAAGCTGGACGGCAGCAACCCCGACCCGGACCAGTTTTTCTTCAACGACCCGCTGCATCCCACCACCATAGGCCAGCAGATTTCCGGCGATTACATGCTCTCGGTGCTGCGGGCCCCGGGCGAGATATCCCTGCTGCCGCAAATGGGCATCGATGACATGCAGTCCCAGTGGCGCTCGGCGCGGCCGGTGATGCAGTCCAACCGCTGGCAGGCGGCGACACGGGTCGGCAGCTACTCGGTGTGGGGCGGCGCCAACTACAACGAGGACAAGCACGAGACGGACTACGACAACACCGGCACCAACGAGTCAACCCAGTACAATGCAGGCGTCAGTTTCAGGCCGGCAGAAAGCTGGTATATCGGTGGCCAGGTGGGCCGGGCGGATAACGAGATGGACTTCGGCGCCAGCGCCTCGCACTACCAGATGGACAGCCTCAACTTCACCCTGCTGGGTGGCTTCCACCACGGGCCATGGTTCGCCGAGGCCGTGGCCAGCTACAGCGACCTCAGCTACGACGAGTTGAAGCGCAGCTTCACCCTTGGGCCGGTGTTCAAGCGCACCGAGTCCGCCGACACCAGCGGCGAAGCCCTTGGTATCCGGCTGGCCGGCGGCCTCAATCTGGCCCCCGGCGACACAAGCT
>JAOUDU010000500.1 GCA_029859085.1 Gammaproteobacteria bacterium
CCTGCGGATGAGCCTTGGCGTTCTGCCCGGAATGAGCGAGCGGCGCAGCGGCCACATCATCAATATATCGTCCATGGGCGTGGTAGGGCCGCCCGCCCGGTTCTCCGCCTACATCGCTTCCAAATCGGCCCTGGAGGGCTGGAGCCGCTGCGCGGAGGCCGAGTTCTGTGATCGCAATATTTATTTCACGAACATCAATATGCCTCTGGTTCGCACGCCGATGATAGGACCCACCAAGGTTTACGATGTTGCACCCACCCTGTCTCCCGAGCAGGCCGCTGACATGGTGGTGGATGCCGTCATCAACAAACCGAGCCGGATCGTTACGGGCATGGGCAGGATGTTCCAGATATGGCACCTGCTGGCGCCCAGGCTGGCGGCAACCGCGATGAATATCCCGTTCCGGATGTTCGGCGACTCCAATGCGGCCAGGGGGATCAAACAGGCCGAACAGGTCGAGCCGTCCAGCGAGCAGGTGGCAATCGCGGCACTGTTGAAGGGGGTGCATTACTAGCGGGGGAACAGGACCTCGAACGGCGCGGCCCGGGACCCCGCTCTTCGGAACGCTCATGTATACCATTTTGAACTCTAAGGTACTTTTGAGAAATGGAGGCCGGCCTTAACATCATGGCCTGTTTTCCATTTTGCGGGTAACGACCCGATGTCCAATAATTACAACCATCTGCTATCTCGCGGCCGGATAGGTGGAATGGAATTGCGCAACCGTCTCGTGCTGGCCGCCATGGGCTCCAACTTTGCATCCCCGGACGGTCACTGCACCGAGCGGCTCATCGCCTACTACGAGGCCAGGGCCAAAGGCGGCACCGGCTTGCTGGTGCTGGAAACCTCTGCAGCCTGCTGGCCCAATGGCTCGACGATGCCAAACACAGTGGCTTTCTCCCGGGATGAGTTTATCCCGGGGTTGACGGAATTGGCCGAGCGGGTGCACCGCCACGGAGCCAGGATCGTGGCCCAGCTCAACCATGGCGGCAAAATGGCCCAGGAAGATACCGCAGCCGGGCGCCCCATCCCGGTCCCCTCCCCTGTCAAGCCCGGCGGCAGCGATATGTTCAAGGTGCTGACCCGCGAGGAGGTTGGCCACTTTATCAAGGCAGCGGGGCCCGACGGCAAAGGCCCCCGGTATTACGAGATGACCGGGGAGGATATCGCCGCCACAGTGGCAGAATTTGCCTCGGCAGCGGTCCGGGCACGGCTGGCGGGTTTCGACGGGGTGGAGATCCATGCCGGCCACGGCTACCTGCTGGCCAATTTTCTTTCCCCCTACACCAACAAACGGACTGACCGATACGGCGGCTCCGGCGAGAACCGGGCGCGGTTCCTGCTCGAGGTGATCCGCGCGATTCGGGCGGCGACCTCTGCGGATTTTGCGATACTGGTGCGTCTTGACGCGAAAGAATACCGTATCGAAGGCGGCATCGAACTGGCAGACTGCCTGGTGACTTCCCGGCTGTGTGAACAGGCCGGGGCAGACGCCATCGACGTCAGCGCCTATGGCAATACGGCCCATGCAATCGCTTTTACCGAAGCACCACTGGTACACGAACCGGGCGGCTTCGTTGAGTTCGCCAAAGCGGTAAAGCAGGTGGTGGGCATCCCGGTGATCGGTGTCGGTCGTATCGAGCCGGAGGTCGGTGAGCGGCATCTCGCGGCCGGCGACTTCGATTTCCTGGCCATGGGCCGCAAGCTGCTGGCGGATCCCGACCTGCCCAACAAACTGATGAGTGGGCAGGCCGGGGCTATTCGCCCATGCATTTACTGCTATATCTGCGTCAGCCAGATTTTTATCAACCAGCCAATGTGCTGTGCGGTCAACCCCGGCACCGGGCGGGAGTACGAGGGGGACATCATCGCCCGCAGCACCCAGAGCAGGAAAATACTGGTGATCGGCGGCGGGCCCGGCGGCATGGAGGCGGCGCGACTGCTGGCCGGAAAGGGCCATCGGGTGAGCCTGTGGGAGAAAGAAAAGGACCTCGGAGGCACCGCCCGCATCGCCGCCCTGGCCTACGAGCCCAATGAGCGCCTGGTACACTACCTGGCCGCTGCCGTTGCCGCCCTGCCAATCGATATCCGGACCGGAAAAACGGCGACAAGGGACAATATTGCCGCGGAGAATGCCGACCACATCATTCTGGCTACCGGCGCCATTCGCAAAGCCCCACCGATCCCGGGCAGGGAGCAACGCCACGTATTCGATGGCGATCAGTTGCGCGGCGTTCTGTTGGGCAGCGACCCCGAGGGTATCGCCAAGCTCAACCCCGTCTACCGCCTGATGCTGTTCTGCGCGCGCACCAGCCAACTGCTGCGCAACATCAAGCTGATGCGTTTTATGAGCAAGTTGTGGATGCCCATCGCCGGAGAGGTAGTCATCATCGGTGGGGGCCTGGTGGGGCTCGAGCTGGCGGAGTACCTGGTGGAGCGGCGCCGCAAGGTGACCATCCTGGAGCCAGGGCCCGCCCTCGGGGCCGAGCTCGCGATCGTGCGTCGCGCCCGCGTATTGCATCTGCTGAAGTTAAACGGGGCGACGATTTACACGAAGGCCAGGATAACGGCCATCGACAGGGACAAGGTCAGTTTTCATATAGATGAAAAGCAGCTGGATGTGCACTGCAAGCAGGTAATTATCGCCATGGGTGCCCAGCCGGACGACAACATGATGATGCAACTGCAAGGTGTTGGCGCCGCGGTGCATCGTATCGGAGACTGCCGCGAAGTGGGCTATATTGACGGCGCAATACTCGACGCACGCCAGCTGGTGCAAAAACTGGAATTACCCTAATTCTCGCCGAGTGACAGCATTTTTTCCCTGTAGCGGCGCGGCGTCATCCCGGTCCAGCTCTTGAAGGAGCGGACGAAGGAGCTTGCCTCGGTGAAGCCGAGCGACTCAGCCAGGTCGGCCACCTTGGCGTTTTCGTTCAATATTTTATCAATGGCCAACTCACAGCGGATTTCATCCTTGATTGCCTGGTAGCTGGTATCTTCCTGTTGCAGGCGCCGACGCAAGCTGGATTCCGACATATAGAGCATTGACGCGACAGCGGCGAAGGACGGCAAGCCGTTCGGCATCTCGCCGCCAACCAGTGACTTGATTGCCGCACTGGTACTGGCGGGCTTCTTCTCCGACGCAATCAGGTGGTACACACTATTCTTGAGGAACTCGGCAAGGGACTCCACCGAATGGACCACG
>JAOUDU010000501.1 GCA_029859085.1 Gammaproteobacteria bacterium
CAGGTGCCCGCCACAGATCTTGTAGTAGAAACGATCGGTAAACGCTTTCAGGTCCACGTTGGCCGCGTCCATGCCCCGGAAAAACTCCACCCTCGGTTCGGGATCGATATAGCCGGCGGTAACTGCAACGGTGCTGATATCGCGCTCGCGACAGGCGGCGGCCACGTCCAGCGCGTACTCGAGAAAAATGACCGGGTCATTGTAGGTGAAGGCCACGCTGCGGCAGCCCAGCTCCTGTGCCGCCCGGGCCAGGTGTTCCGGGCTGGCGCTGTCCGCGAGGGTATCCATTTCCCGGGACTTGCTCATATCCCAGTTCTGGCAGAATTTGCAGGCCAGGTTGCAACCCGCGGTGCCGAAGGACAGCACGCCGCTGCCGGGGTAGAAATGGTTCAGCGGTTTCTTCTCGATCGGGTCGACGCAAAAGCCGCTGGAACGTCCGTAGCTGACCAGTTTGACCTCTCCATCCAGGCGCTGGCGGACGTAGCAAAGGCCCCGCTGGCCCTCCTGCAAATGGCAGTGACGCGGGCACAGGTCACACTGGAGCTGGCCATTGGCCAGCTGGTGCCAGTAACGGGTCGAGACTATTGTTGCATCCATACCCTTGTAATTATGGGCGATATACCCATATTTCAAGTATGGATAATTCAGCAACAGCAACAAGGGGGCCGACAAGTCCGATGGATGTCCGCAAACCCGCGGTGGCGGGCCTGTTTTACGAGGCCGATCCCCACCGCCTGGCACAGCATATCGCCGCCCTGATGGGCGCCGTCCACGCGGCTGACCGGCAGCGGCCGAAGGCCCTGATCGTGCCCCATGCGGGCTACATCTACTCCGGACCGACCGCCGCTGAGGCCTACCACTGCCTGCTGCCGCTGCGGGATACGATCGAGCGCGTGGTGCTGTTAGGGCCGGCCCACCGGGTCTACCTGCAGGGCATGGCCGTGCCCTCGGTGGACGCGTTCGCGACGCCGCTCGGCGAGGTGGCGCTGGACCAGCCGTCCATCGGGCGGATTAGGCAGCTGGCCGGCGTTTGCGTGTCGGACGAGGCCCACCGGGCAGAACACAGCCTGGAGGTCCAGTTGCCGTTCCTGCAAAGCGTGCTCGGGCAGTTCTCACTGGTCCCGGTGGTGGTGGGTGACTGCGACCCCGAGCGGGTGGCGGCGGTCGTCGACGCCCTGTGGGGCGGGCCGGAGACCCTGCTGGTGGTCAGCACCGACCTGTCGCATTTCCACAGCTACGAGGAGGCCCGCAGCCTCGACTCAAGGACCTGCGATCGCCTCGCGGCCGGGGACAGCGCGCTCACCGGTGCCGACGCCTGCGGCGCCCGCGCGCTCAACGGCCTGATGCGCAGCCGGCACGGCCGCCAGCTGGCGGTCGAGTTGCTGGACCTGCGCAACTCCGGCGATACCGCCGGCGATAAAACCCGGGTGGTGGGCTATGGCGCCTTCCTCCTGCATTGAGCTGACCCGGGCCGAGCAGACCCTGCTGCTGGTGATCGCCCGGGACAGCATTCACGCCGGCCTGCACGGGGCGGCTGGCACCGCGCGGGATCGCCCGGCTTTACCACCGGCCCTGGAGGCGGAGCGCGGCGCGTTTGTCACCCTGACCCGGCGCACCCGGCTGCGCGGCTGTATCGGCACCATCGAGCCGGGCGGGCCCCTGGCGCGGACCGTGGCCGAGTCCGCCTACAGCGCGGCTTTCCGGGATCCGCGTTTCCCGCAGTTGCGGCCGGAGGAACTGGAGGGCACCTCTATCGAGATCTCGGTGCTGACGCCGATGGAGCCTTTGGCCGCGGCCAGCAGGGAGGCATTGATCGCCCAGCTGCGACCGGGCGTGGACGGACTGGTGTTGCAGGATGGGCGCCACCGCTCAACCTTCCTGCCCAAAGTGTGGGAACAGCTGGCGGATCCGGACGCATTTCTCGACCAGTTGCTGGCCAAGGCCGCGCTGCCGCCCGATCACTGGTCGGCCTCGCTGCGCGTCCACCGCTACCAAACATTTGCCTTCAGCGATACGTGAGTCGACCACCCGGCAAGGAAACCAGGGTGGGCCTTAATGATCGCCGCAGCGAAACGCGCGCGGGCGCACCCGGTACCAGGCAGCTGCCACTACCAGGCCGAACAGGCTGTAACACAGCGTAAACACCCAGATCGGCGCCTCGTAATACAGCAACCTGTCCAGCCAGTGCACGATGAACGCATCGGCATAGGCCGTATCACCTGCCCGTTGCCGCAGTGCCTGCTCCCAGACTGTCAGTTTGCATATCACGCCGCCCCAGGCCTGTATCACAACCACCGCGATGGCGATCACATGGGCCAGGCGGAACCAAGGGTTGCGCACCCAGGACCAGCCCCGCGCGCCGCCGGCGAGTATCAGCAGCAGTCCCACCACGATGAACAGCACCACCATCGTGTGCAGGATCAGGAGGATATCGGCAGCTATCCGGTAAAGGGAGGACAAGTCCACGGACTGCGGGCCAGGCGCGGAATATGCGCTGGTTGAAAATTACAGTTCAAATTTTATTCCCTGCGCAAGGGGCAGCTCACTGCCCCAGTTGATGGTACTGGTCTGGCGCCGCATGTAAGCCTTCCAGGCATCGGACCCGGATTCGCGACCGCCGCCGGTTTCTTTCTCGCCCCCGAAGGCGCCGCCGACTTCCGCGCCGGAAGTGCCGATATTGACATTCGCCAGGCCACAGTCACTGCCCTGTGCCGCCAGAAACTGCTCGGCGTGTCGCAGGTTGCTGGTGAAGATAGCAGAGGACAGTCCCTGGGGTACGTCGTTGTGCAGCGCGATGGCCTCTTCAAGCTCCCGATAGCGCAGCAGATAAAGTATCGGCGCGAAAGTCTCCTGCCGCACCACTTCTGTTTGCGCCGGCATGGCCACCAGGGTGGGATGTACGAAATAGCCCGGAAGGTCAACGCCCGAACCGCCGTGCAGCACCGTACCGCCCTCGTTCTGCGCCCTCTTCACCGTTGCCAGGAATGCCTTTTTTGCAGCCGGGTCGATCAGGGGCCCCATAAGCATACCCGGATCCAGCGGATCGCCGATGCGCACCTGTCGGTAGGCGTGGATCAGGCGCTCCACCAGCGGCTCATAAATTCGTTCGTTAATAATCAGCCGGCGCGTGGTGGTGCAGCGCTGGCCCGCCGTGCCAACCGCGCCAAAGACGATAGCGGGCACCGCCAGGTCGAGATCC
>JAOUDU010000502.1 GCA_029859085.1 Gammaproteobacteria bacterium
CCGGCTGAAGTGAGCCCGCTGTCCCCGGCAGGCAACAGCAATTGATCTTCCGGGCAATGAACCGCCCGGAAGACCGGTATGTGTTGAGTGCCGGATGCCAGTGCGATTAGATAGACGAGCGCAAAGAGCTATATTTTAACAACGGTGTCAAATTTCCAAGAGAGATAACAGCCATGAGCAATATATTGGACAGGAAATCAATTCAGCCATCCTCCGGTCAGCGCGCTGGCAGCTTCAAGCTGCGCTGCGCCATAGCCATGCTGGCAGCCAGCTCCGGCGGCTTTGCCACCGGCGTCGCGGCCCAGGCCGGTGACCCCGGGGAGAAACAGTACGTGGTCCTGGAGGAGGTCGTGGTTACCGCGCGGCGCCGGGAGGAGTTGCTGCAGGATATCCCGATTGCGGTGACGGCCCTGAGCGCGGATACGCTGCGCGCCGAGAACATCACCCGGTTGGAGGACCTGGGTATACACGTGCCGTCCCTGCGCATCTCCTCCGGTGGCACCGGCACCAACAGCCCGCTGATAACCCTGCGCGGCCAGCGGCCCTCCACCGTGACGATTACCGAGGACCCAGCGGTGCCCATTTATTTCGCCGAGGTGGTGCTGACGCCCACCCAGGGTACCAACCTCGCCATGTATGACCTGGCCAACGTGCAGGTGCTGAAGGGACCCCAGGGTACCCTGTTCGGGCGCAACAGCACCGGCGGCGCGCTGCTGTTTACGCCGCAAAAGCCGGGCGATGAATTTGGCGGCTATGGTGAGGTCAGGGTGGGCGATTACGAACTTGTCCATCTGGAGGGTGCGGTGGACCTGCCGGTAAGCGATACGCTGCGGCTGCGCCTTGCCGGTATCAAAATCACCCGGGACGGGTACCAGGACAACCTGGCGGACAATACGCTCCGTGGCGGTGACACCTTCTGGGACGAGGACTCCTATGGCACCCGGCTCACCGTCGACTGGACCCCGAATGACCGCCTGAGCAACCTCACCACCCTCGCCTACGACCAGAACGACATGGTCAATCCGATTCCTGTGCCACAGGTGTTCAATTCCAGTGCGGGGCTTGGACAACTTATCAATGTTGTCTTCAATGGCCGCCTCGGCGGGGCCTTCGGCACACCGCCCGGACAATTTGTCGACGAGGCCCTGGCGCGGCAGAAGGCGCGGGACTGGACCAAGATCGAGACCGACGTGAAAGGCAAGGACAAGGTCGAGAACATGTTCGCCGCGAACACCACCGAGTTCAGGCTGACCGACCACCTGACCATCAAGAATATCTTCGGCTATCGCGACCTTGACAATAAGTCGAGCAGCGACGTCGACGGCACGGCGTTGCCGATAATCGGCGCCATTACTTCCCTGACATCGCCGCAGACGATCAACCCGCCAAGCGGTGAGGTAACTGCAACGCAGTACAGTGACGAATTGCAGTTGCTGGGGGACGCCTTCGACGGCAAGCTGGACTGGATTGCAGGTGCTTTCTGGATGAATATGGAGGGCTCGCAGTCGCTTCCCACACAGATTATCGGCGCGAATCTGGCCTGGCCCGCAGGCCCGTCCCCCATCACCGCACTGGACCAGGTATGGTACATGGCCCAGAATGGTTTCTTGCAGGACTCGCCCAATGGCGATGCCGAAAACGACGCCTACGCCCTGTTCGGCGAAGCCAACTACACTTTTAACGACCAGTGGTCGGTGACCGCTGGCGTTCGGCAGACCTGGGACGACCGCAAGATGACAGGGAAGAACGTCTCCCTGGACCCGAACACCCTGGTCTATGGCTGCGCAATGCGGGATGAGAACAATCAATTGCTGCCGGACGATGCCTGCGCGCGCTCGGTAGACGAGCAATTTGACAAGCTGACCTGGCGCGGCTCCGTCAACTGGAGCCCGATGGAGGATATGCTGGTGTACGGCAGCGTCGCCACCGGTTACCGCTCCGGCGGCTTCAATATGCGCGCTACCAATAATTTCTCGCTGCAGCCATTCGACCCGGAAACTGTCATTACCTACGAGATCGGTCACAAGACCGACTGGCATCTGTGGGACCTGGCGTCGATGCGCACCAACCTGGCGATCTATTCACAGGAATTCGACGATATCCAGAAGACCCTGTCCGGCACCAACCCGGATACCGGCGGGTTCGAGACCTACGTAGCGAACGCGGCCAAGGCCACCATCAATGGTCTGGAGTTCGATATTACCGTGGCGCCCACTGCGAACCTGGTGATGTCAGTGGGGTACTCCTACGTGGATGCCCAATATGACGAGTGGGATCGCCTTGTGCAGGAGAACGGGCAGGTGTTCACCGTCGACTATTCGGGTGTCCCCTTCGTCTATATCCCGGAGAACACCCTGAACGTGTCGGCCAGTTACACGCTGCCGCTGAGCCAGTCGATCGGCGAGGTCACGCTGACTGCCAGTGCCTACTGGCAGGACAAGATGACCACCAATGACGGCGCCTTCAGGTGGCCAGGCCTCGGCTGGAGTGACGAAAACCTGCAGGAGGCCCTGGATTCGGTTGAGGCGGATGACTACACGGTGGCAAATTTCCGGATCGAATGGGGCAGCGTCATGGGTTCCAGCTTCGACCTGGCGGCCTATGTCAACAACGCCTTCGATGAGGACTACATCACCGGTGGCCTCAGCGTGCCGGACAGCCTGGGCTGGGCCGCGGCGAGCTACGGGCCCCCGCGCACCTACGCTGCCTCGCTGCGTTACAGGTTCTGATCGCGGTAGAAGTTGGTGCCGGTCCCGGGAAGGACCGGTCTAAAACACAAGGGCAGCGCAGCTGCCCTTTATTGTTCAGCCCAATGCGTCGGCGTCCGCGACGACCGGGCGGCTTTCCCGTGTAGCGCGCAGGCATTTTTCCGGTTCGCCGTAATCGCTGATTTCGATGTAATCCTCGTGTACCGCCCGGATTTCGGCAGCGAATGGGAAGTCGCCCAGGGAGGGGACCCGATAGCTGACCGTATCCCCCACCTTGAACGTCGCCGGGTCGAAATTGAATTTGTACGGGCAGTCGCTGTCACCCATTCCTATCATAGTTATTACTCCTGGTTCGGCGCTTCATGCACTGGCGGCAACCCGCGCAAAAGTCATTGGCGTTGCGCTCAAAAAGATGCAAGCAATAGCCGGGTGGCTCTATACTCCAGCAACGAAAGCGCATGCACAAGCAGGTGAATTTTACGTGTAATA
>JAOUDU010000503.1 GCA_029859085.1 Gammaproteobacteria bacterium
CCGAGGCATTCGCTCTACGATGCGGTGGCGCTGAAAATACCACCGCCAAAGCAATACCCGACCGCGATCCAGGAGCGGGCGTACAGCTCGCCGATCTGGTATACGCCGTGAGGTGGCGATCCGCCCCGGCCCGGCGTTATCGGGTGTAAGCGCATGCCCCTGATTGTACTGGGCCTGTCCGGCGCCCTGGGCCACGATCCCTCCGCCGCGCTGTACATCGACGGCACGCTGGTGGCGGCGGCGGAAGAAGAGCGCTTCGCGCGCGACAAGCATGCCAAAAACCGGCTGCCCCTGGAGGCCGCTAAATTCTGTTTGCGCCACGCGAATATCACACCGGATGATGTCGACGTGGTGGCCATTCCCCTGGCCCCGATTGCCATAACCAGGCCGCACCGCTGGCATTACGCCCGCCGCTACTGGTACGCGCCGGACCGCAGCCTCGACGCCCTGTTCAACGGCAACCGGCGCTATCGCCGCTACAAAAGACAGGTTGTCGCCCTGCTGCAACAGCTGGGTATCGATCCGCACAGGGTCGAACTGGATTCGGTGGAACACCACCTGGCCCACGCCTCCAGCGCGTATCACTGCAGCGGCTTCACCGGAAAAACCGCGATCATGGGCATCGATGGCAAAGGCGAGTACGCCACCACGTTCTTTGGCTACGGCGAGCACCGCCGGATCCACCGCATCAAGGAATTCATCGACCCGGACTCCCTCGGCGGGCTGTACGGCGCCATCACCGAGTTCCTTGGTTTCGACATGCTCGACGGTGAGTACAAGGTCATGGGCATGGCGCCCTACGGCGACCCGGGCAAATACGATTTTTCCCGCCTCGCCAGCTTCGAGGATGGCGAATTGCGGATCAACACGCACTATGCCAATGTCATCGGCCTGCGGCGCCACAAGCGCGGCGGCAGGGGGTATTACTTCAGCGACAGGCTCATCGACTGGCTGGGTCCCATGCGCGAGGGCGATGTGGCGGACGATCCGTATATCCACTATGCCGCCAGCATGCAGGCCCTGTTCGAGAAGCTCGCGCTGCAGATGATGGATTACTACCTGGGCGATATCATCGCCGAGACGGGCAGACTGGCTTTCGCCGGCGGCGGCGCGCTCAACGTCAAGCTCAACCAGAAAATCATCGCCCGCGAGGAAGTGACGGAGTTGTTCGTCCAGCCCGCCTCCGGGGATTCGGGCACCGCCATCGGCGCGGCGGCCTACGCCTCGGAGCGGCGCGGCGTCCCGGTCGAAAAAATGACACATGTCTACCTGGGCCCAGCCTATAGCAGCGACGAGGTCATCGCCGCCTGCGCCGCGCACCCGGGCAATCCACGCTGGCGCAGGCTCGAAGACGTGCCGGCGGAAACTGCCCGCCTGCTGGTGGCCGGCCACCCGGTGGCCTGGTTCCAGGGCAGGATGGAGTTCGGGCCACGGGCGCTGGGCGGTCGCTCGATCCTGGGCTGCCCCAGCAGCTCCGGCGTCGCCGACCGGATCAACCGGCAGATCAAGTTCCGGGAGCGCTGGCGGCCCTTCTGCCCGAGCATGCTCAGCCGGGTGGCGCCGCAGATGTTCGGGGTGGACCACCCCGCGCCCTTCATGACATTTACCTTCGAGGTGAACGAGGACTGGAAAATGCGGGTACCTGAAGTCGTGCATCAGGACGGCACCGCGCGCGCCCAGTCCCTCGAGCCGGGACTGAATGATGCCTACTATGCCCTGATGGAAGAAATGGAGCGCCTCACCGGCAACGGCGTTGTGCTCAACACCTCGCTCAATCGCCGGGGAGAGGCGATGGTGTGCTCACCCGGTGACGCGCTGGAAATGTTCTTCGGTTCGGACCTGGAGTACCTGGTGATGGAGGATATCCTGGTCACCAGGACCTGAGCCGCGCGGTCAGAGCCGCCGGAATTGCAGCTTGCGCTGGTTGACCTCGGCAGTGATGTCATCCATGGCCTGTTTCTCGTAAGGGCGCAGACCGCTGAGGATCATGCGTTTCCGGCCGCGGCCGACGATGCTACCGGACTCGAGCAGGTTGAATGCCAGCCGGACCTCACCCCGCTTGCCATTTATCGACACCGTGCTCCGGTCGATTTCCAGCGACACGGTCCCGATATCGAGCCGGTCCAGGTCGATGCTCATGCTGTCGTACATAACCACTGGCCGGTCCGGGTTGATCATCACATTTTCCCCGGCCAGCAGGGGCACCAGGATATGGGGAAAGGTGTGTCCGGAAAACTCCACATAGCTGCGGGTGAGGGTGTCGATCAGCGACGCATTGCGGGTGTTGTCGCCGGAGCTGTGAATGGTCAGGTACTGCCGGCCCTCGGTGTCATTGATAGCCAACTCCGGGGCGGGCTCGGGCAATACCAGCTCGATCCCGTCGACAACCATGCCGGTAAACGTGAACTCCATATGCTGGCTGAGGCCATACTCGGCCAGGATGATGGCAAACAACAGGTCGCCGGGGATGCAAAAACGCCGCGCGTCCGGGTCGTGAATCGGGTTGAAGTCGTCCGCAACCTGCTTGGCAAAATTGCTGCCCTGCTCGCGGGTAAAGCTTATTTTGCCGTTGCTGGCGGTGTAATAGCTGTCGATGAGCATAGCGAGGTCAGGCGGACGGGAATTGCGCGCCAGTCTATCAGGAATGGGCGGGATATCCTACGGCGGCAGCTGCGCGACGCGTCGGGCGAAGCCGTAATCGCGCCCCGCTACAACCGGTCCCGCAGGCGATAATAGAGCATACCGAGCGCCACCAGCTGGCCACCCAGGGCCTGTCCCAGGGGAATACGCCAGTGCCCGACACGCTCGAACAGGTCCAGTTTCTCCAGCGTGCCGCCGATGGCGTCCGCCAGGATTTCGCCCGCGGCATGTGTCATGTTCACGCCGTGCCCGGAATAGCCGAGGGAGTAATACACATTGTCCCGCAGGCGCCCGATCACCGGTACCCGGTTGACCACGATGCCGATATTGCCGCCCCACTCGTAGTCGATACGGGTGCCGCGCAGCTGCGGGAACACCTTGTGCATCCGCGGCTCGATGCTGCGCCGTATGCTGGCCGGCACCCTGCCGGAATAGTTGCAGCGGCCACCGAACAACAGGCGTCGGTCGGCGGAGAGGCGGAAGTAATCCAGGACATGGTTGGGATCGCAGAACGCCATGTCCAGGGGGTTGAGTTCCCGGCGGGC
>JAOUDU010000020.1 GCA_029859085.1 Gammaproteobacteria bacterium
AACCTCGATGGCGGCGCCCCACGTCTCGGGGGTGCTGGCCCTGATGAAGGCAGTAAACCCCGGCCTGAGTCCCGCCGATATCGACGCTCTGTTGATCCGCGGCGAACTCAGCGACGATCTTGGCGTCCCGGGCAGGGATAACGAATATGGCTATGGTCTTATCAATGCACAGCGTGCCGTGTTGGCGGCGCTGGAGGCCGGTGGCGCCACCCGGCGGAAAATCCGCTGCTGAGCGCATCCGCCAGCACGCTCAACTTTTCAAGCCAGGTTGCAAGGCTGGAACTGGAATTGCGCAACGGCGGCAAGGGCGCACTTGAACTGCTGGGGGTTACCGCCTCCGAGCCCTGGCTGGCCGTCAGTCAATCGGACATAACCGATGACGGCCTCGGGGTTTACCAGGTGGTGGTTGACCGGGATGGGCTCGCCGCCGGGGTGTACTCGGCAGATATCACCGCCCGGTCATCGGTCAATACTCTGGTCGTGAGAGTGATCATGTCAGTGGGTGGCGGGGAGACCGCCGATGTGGGAGTTGTCTATATATTGCTGTATGAGCAGGAATCCGAAGCCCCTGTCGCACAGGTCGGCGCTCTTGCGAGCGGGGGTGTCTACCGCTACGCGTTCAGCGATCTGCCACCCGGGCAATACCAGGTATTTGCCGGCAGCGATGCTGACAACGATCTGCTTATCTGCGATGCCGGGGAGGCTTGTGGCTCCTGGCTGACAGTGGACCAACCAATAAGCATCGACCTGAAATCGGACCGGGATAACGTCGATTTCCCGGTCGACTACCAGATAGCCATACCCACAATCACAGCGGACAGCCCATCCACCCGGCGCGGTACAAGCCCGGTTGGGGTTAAAGCGCGGAACAAATAAGCCAGGGGGATTTCCGGAGTGACAGCGGCGCCCCCGGTCATGCGGGACGCCCGAGCACCCTCCTTTCAGCCGCCCTGGCTTGGCCGGCGCTTATTTTTTCTTTTTGGCTGCCGCTTTTTTCTTGGCCGGTGCCTTTTTCTTGGCTACGGCCTTCTTTTTGGCAGGCGCTTTTTTAGCCGCTACCTTCTTCTTTGCCGGTGCCTTTTTCTTGGCTACAGCCTTCTTCTTGGCCGGTGCCTTCTTCTTGGCTACAGCCTTTTTCTTGGCCGGAGCTTTCTTGGCTACCGCCTTTTTCTTGGCCGGAGCTTTCTTGGCTACGGCTTTCTTCTTCGGTGCAGCTTTCTTTTTCGCTACCATGGTTGTATCCCCTTTTACAGTGACATATTTTTCAGCAGCTTCGAAGGCTGCCTTGCTGAAATCAGCAATCGCCTGCGTCAACTCCTGAACCTGCTTTTTTAACACTTCCACTTTTTGCTTATTGTCGGATTGGGTCCCGGCTTTCAGCGCAGCCCCTGCCTTTGTCAGGCGGGCATTGGCAGAACCGATTTTCTTACGAGTCACATTCAATTCGCGTTTCGCTCTTGCCTGCAACCTTTCAGATTCAGCGACCAATGTCTTCCGGAAAGACTCGACCTTTTTATGGGTCTTGTGAGCAATCCGGTTCGCATCAGCCAGTTCCTTTTCCAACACTTTTATTATCACTCCATTGGTGATAGGTACCGCACGGCTAGTGTATGCCCAAATAAAAAAAATGTAACGGTTATTTTTTGATCGTGATTGGAAAATTTCCACAAACGAACGCACGCTTTTACAGGCGATAACGATGTGTATGCGCAGCATGTAGCTTCAGAAATTTTTACATGACAACTCCCCAGACAATGTCGCCACTCACCTGTCGACGCGCAGACATCGGCGATACATTTTTGTAACTCTCAAAAAGTACTGTAATTACAGCATATTTCGCGAAGGGGAGAATCAGGTGAGGCACGCTGGTTTCAGCATGACGCCGATCTCACTGGCAATCCCTGCAATTAAAAAATGGGGATTACGCAATGTTCCTGTTCGCAGCCATAACGGCACCAGACACTTTCGGGACAAACTCGCGCACTTGGTATTTTTTCACAGCTCTTGAAACAGTGGTCTGTTCAGGTGGTAAATTCGCAATGCCCGCAATAAAGCGTTCACACATTCGCCCTCATCGTCGCTGCAGGCACAGCCGATAAAACAGCGCATGGTGCGCCCGATAATTCCGGGCCGGGCCTCGTGCCCGTCGCGCTAACTGCCAACTGCGGCCCGGTAGATCGAGTGGCAAACCTGCTCCGCTTTATGGACACAAAAAAGCCACCCGCAGGTGGCTTTGGTAAATCAGGTAGTAGGTCCCCGGATTTTTTTACTGTGTAACGTTTAACATGAACTTTGCCGCCGCCAATCGTGTTTCATCATCGAGATGAGATTGTGGGGGCATATCCGGGTAGTCCGGACGCTTCTTCACCGGGTGCGCGGCGTACTCGGCAATGCCTTCCGGGTTATCCATGTACAGCGCCTGGATAACCTGGGTAGGCGGGCCGATCATGCGGGAGCTGTAGGCGTGACAGCCGGCGCAAATGCCGTAGTAGGCCAGCCGGCCCTTATCCACGTCCTCCATCGACCGGGCAGGCACAGGCTCCGGCAACGTATAGCTGGCAACATTGGCCGTGGTGGCGAAGTCGCACTCGGTGTACTTGCCAAGCCCTATGGTGCGGAAGCGCTCCGGATTGAGGATACAGCCATCATCCATACCCACCGTGTCGACAATATCGGGACCGGTGGTCGCCAGCATGGCCGCCAAAAACGCGCGCACTTTGGGCGCGGGATCATTGCCATTGTTCTGCATGATATTGTTCAGGATCCTGGGGCGATTGGGATTTGGTTCAGAATCCGGGTCATTGGCGGCGTTGCCGGCAAGAGAGAAATCGGTGAACGTAATACCCACCGAGTTATTGCCGTTGATGATATTGCCTTCAATCACCACATCGTCGCAGGCCATCACCAGCACGCCGGTGCCGGCGGGTATATTGGAGACCAGGGAACCTGGAATGGCAAAGTTCTCGTGATTGTTGTCCACAATGAAATTATTGCGGATAAGCACATCGCCACAGGTCTTGATCGGGAGGCCGGGAGTAATAAATGCGAGAATTCCGCCGGTGTTGTTGTAGACGAAGTTACTCTCAACCAGGGCGTGGCGGCTGTTTTCGATCTCTATGCCGGCAACGCTATCAAAAACCTGGTTGAATACGACGTCTATATTGTCTGACATGCCGATATAAATACCGGCATCTTCTATACCCGACACGATGTTGTGGGACACGATGCCATTCTTCCCCAGCTGTGGGAAGATGCCATAAACGCCCGTATCAACGATAAAATTATTCCGGATGATGAAGTTGTTACCCGCCTGGCCCATCACCCCGTTACCCTTGTAGTGGGTGATATAGAGATTCTCCACGGTAACACCGTTGCCGGAGTACAAAACAGCATCGTTACGCAGGCCCTCGCCTTCGAGCACAGGATATTTACCCTGTTCGATAACACCTGAAAGGGTTATGTTGTCCTTGTCTATATAGACAGTTTCCTTGTAGACGCCGGGCATTACCTTGATCACGGCACCGGGGCTCGCCGCGGCTACCGCGTCCTGGATGGACTCACCTTCCTTGACGACAATCAGTTCACCGCTGGTGGGGGTCACGAGACTGCGCACAGTGGCGGCAGGCGCGCCCGCCACTTCCTCGGCGCCGCTGGAAGTGAATGCGGCCTTTGGCTCGCTATCCACCTTGATCACAGTGGCGGGCTGCTGCCCGGACTTGCCGAGGTAAAAACCGCCGGCAAGCAAAACTACAGCGCCTGCTATTATTGCTATTTTATTCATCGTTCGATGCTCCATCCTGGTGGGTCTCGCCCGTGCGGGCGATGATATTGTGAACCGGCTGCCTGCCCGAGGGCAACCAGCGCGGCTGGACTGGCTTGAAGCTCTCGTCTGTCAGTGTCTTGAGAAAATCCACGAGTCGGTCGAGCTCCTCGTCGCTCAGCTTCGGCTCCCAGATATGCCAGTGAATCTTCAGATCCTCGCCTGGGGGTACCGCATGACCACGCCCGCCGGTATAGAAGGCCACTGCCTCGCGCAGGGTGGCGAATCTTCCGGAATGCATATATGGCGCGGTCAGGGCGACGTTGCGCAGGGATGGCACCTTGAAGCCACCCCGCAGGGTCGGCTCGCCCAGGGTCTCAGAGGCGCCAGGGTCGAACGCCATTCCCTCCGGGTCGGGGGTGCCGATCACCGCGATCTGCTGATTCGTGAACAGCGGCGGAGTGTGGCATTCGGCGCAGCGTGCAACGAAAGAGCGGAACACATTCATTCCCTCCTTCTCAGGCCCGGTCAGTGCGTCGGCATAGCCATGTGCATATTGGTCATATCGGCTGTTCAGGGAAATCAGGGACGCCTGGAAGGCCGCAATAGCTGTGTATACCTGGTCCAGGCGTATCACCGCATCCGCCGCCCGGAAATCCTGGGGCCAGGCCTGCCGGAAGAGCTCCCGATACAACGGTATGCCATTGAGGGTTCGCAACAACTGCTCCGGGCTGGTGGCCATCTCATTTTCATCATAGAGGGGACCCTGCATCTGCTGTTCCAGGCTGCTGGCCCGAGCATCCCAGAAAAAGCGCTGCTGGAACGCCACATTCCACAGACTGGGGGCGGACCGCCGCATCGGCTGGCCACTGACACCGACGCTGCGGCCACGGCCGTCGGAAAAGCCGAGGTCGGGGTTATGGCAGCTGGCACAGGAGACCGCGCCATCACCGGACAGCACGGGATCGAAGAACAGGTAGCGGCCGAGATCGATCTGTTGCGGCGAAAAACCGTCGCGGTAGGCCGGCAGCCCTGTCTTGAGTCCGCCAACACCGGAGTTCTCCAGCGAATCGTACATCTGGTACAGGCTGCGCAACTTGCACTGGCCGGCGCTGAACTCAAAGCCCGGGGGGCAATCCCCGCTCAACCTGATTTCGGCTGGTGCGGCAAACGCCAGCCAGGGGACGACAGGCAAGAGGGCGAACAGGGTCCGTGCAAGTTTCCGGCGCATCAATTTCACCGGGAATTACTGCCCGAGGCCGTGGATATAGGAGACCACCGCGGCCACTGCGGCGTCATCCGGCAGGACACCTGCCATCGCACGCATCTGCTTGCCGGTGCGATCCTGCGGGTGGCTGCCCCGGGAACCGCCGCGAAAGGCCTGCAGCTGCGCCAGCAGATACCAGTCGTCCGCCCCCGCCAGGCGCGGCGAGTTCAGGGCCGGGTTGCCCTCCGCCGCCGGGCCGTGACAGGCGGCGCAAAACTGCCGGTAATAGCTCGCCCCCAGTTCGGGGTCGGCCTCCACAGTAGCGACCGAGACCCCCCCTTTCAGGGTGGCTATATAAGCTGCCGTGTCATACATGGCCTGGTCGTCAGCCAGGGTTGCCGCTATTGCGGCCATTTGCCGGGCGCTTTCACTGGCGCCGCTGCCGCCACGGGCGCCGGCCTTGAATTTCTGCAGCTGGGCGACGATGTATACAGGGGCCAGATGGGTAAGCCGCGGCGCGTTGAGGCTACGGTTTCCCTCTGCCTGGGCGCCGTGGCAGGCCGCGCAGGTGGTGTAAATCTCCCCACCCCGCTGCGGATCGTCCTCCGCAAGGGCTCCCATTGCCGCCACTGAAAGCGCCAGTGGCAGGAGTATCCAATTCAATCGCATGACAGTTCCTCGATGTAGGCTGGAATGGCACTCCCATTCGCCGGACCCGGTTCGAAGGGAGTATAGTAAGCTCCCAGATTAAACCTAGCTTAAAGCCGCGGTAACAATAATTACCATTCACCCGTGTGCCGGGCGGGAAATTCGCCCCGCATTCAGCTAGAATCACCCGGTAACCCCCCAAGAGGGCTACGAAAACGAAGCTTTCAATAAGGTCTAGGGAGTGCGCTTGATGGAATACAACCCCGAAATACACAGTATCGAATGTCCCAAATGTGGCCATGGGATGACCGAGATCACCTATGGTGGCGATGTCGTCATCGACCGCTGTACGAATTGCGAGGGCCTCTGGTTCGATACGGGCGAGGCTGAACTGCTCAAGGGAAAGTGGATGGGGGACGCCCTGGATACCGGCAAAGCCAGGAAAGGCAAGGCGTGGGATAATGTCGAGGATATCGCCTGCCCACGCTGCGGCAAGGATATGGTGAAAACCTCCGATCCGGTCCAGGCCCACGTCTGGTATGAAACCTGTCCCCAGCATGGCATGTTCATGGATGCCGGCGAATTTACCGACTACAAGCACGAAACCCTGGCTGACTGGTTCCGCAGCCTGATAAGGGGTGAACGCGCCTGATCCATGGGCCCGACTATGGAGACCCACAGCGTCGGGGAGCCGCCCGGGCGCTCTGGGGTAGCAGGCTGGACCTTACCCGGTCCAGGTGCCCGGACCGGGTATGTGGCCTACCACGTGTAGCCGATGCGGAACCGGTAGGTCTGGTCGAGCTTATCGACACCCTCCACTGCGCCGGCATCGTAATCCAGCTGCAGCTCCGCCGAGGCCTCCAGACTCCACAGCAGGGGAAAGGCCAGTCCCAGGATCGTATTTAAAATATAGTCCGAGGTGTCTTCCATGCTGAGGATACCGCGGTGATCGAAATAGATCCGCGAGTCCCCACCGAGGTAGTTGCTTGAAGCGTTAACTGACCAGTTTGCGGCGGCGTAATCATCATCTTCGGCCACGATATAATCTTCGTTTACATAGGAAGCACCCAATTCGCCGGAAAGCGTGAAAATGGGCTCCTCATAGAACTGGCGACCAAGATACGGGCCCACCAGGTAGCGCAGGTCCAGGTCGGTGAACTTGTCATGCTCCGCCGAGGCCTGGATGCCACCGTAAAGCGGGCCGTCGAAGAAATAGTCGTATTTGCCCTGGCCGTACCACTTGTCCACCGTCGTCGCATTGTTGGCGCGGTCTTTCTCGCCGTTATAGCGAAGGGTATAGCGGTCCCGCTTGCTGCGCCATTTGCTCTCGAGGCTGTAGTCCAGCTCGTCAGTGTCGGTGTTGCCGCGCTGCGAAGATATTGCAAGGCTGGCCAGGCCACTCCATTTATATCCCCGGCCCAGCTCCCAGGGTTCCGGATTTACCAGTAACAACTCGCTCAGCGGGTAGGTCTGGCCAGCGTCGGTCGCGGTATCTATCGACAACTGCTCATCCTCGATACGAATGGGCCGCTCGGCTATCACGGTCTGGTCCGCCAGCTGGACCAGCACCGGGTTACTGGTTTGCAACGACGCGATCTTGTCCAGGTTTATGCTGAGCGTGCCGGCGAAATCGGTCTCTATCGTGACCACGCCATCGCGGCTGCCGGTGACAGTTCCCAGGATTTTCGAACCACTTTTCAGAACGATCTCATCCTGGACGGCGACGACCTCCTGTGCCTGGCTCCAGCAGGCGCATCCCAGCGCAGCGACTATGCCGAGACAGAACCCATGCAGATATTTTCTCACCCTCATAACTTACACCTTTGCGTGAAACCCTGTGAAAAGGGCCTGTTCTGATTTTTGGCCGCACATCATATAGGAAATGGCGCGGGCGAAAAACCTTACGGGCTGCTAGACTTGGGCACGCCAATTCAAGGAGCTTTTTGTGGGGAAATACGACTACGATCTGTTTGTCATCGGCGCCGGCTCGGGTGGTGTCCGGGCGGCGCGCATGGCCGCGGGGTTCGGTGCCAGGGTGGCGGTCGCAGAGGACCGCTACATGGGCGGTACCTGCGTCAACGTGGGCTGCGTACCGAAGAAACTCTATGTCTACGCCTCGGAATTCTCGAAGTCCTTCAGCGATGCCCGCAACTTTGGCTGGGACAGCAACAAACCCGCCTTCGACTGGGCGACGCTGCGGGATAACAAGAAAGCCGAGATCTCCCGTCTCAACGCCATCTACAACAGGCTGCTCGAGGGCGTAAAGGCCGATGTGATGGATGGCCGCGGCCGGATCGTCGACGCGCATACCGTGGCGGTGGGTGAGCGTCGCTTCAGCGCGGAGAAGATCCTCATAGCCACCGGCGGCTGGCCCCATATCCCGCAATTCCCGGGCAGTGATCTCGCTGTCAGTTCCAATGAGATTTTCGACCTGGAGCAATTTCCCCAGCGGCTGGTCATCGTCGGTGGCGGCTATATCGCCGTGGAGTTCGCGGGCATCTTCAACGGACTGGGCTCCAGTGTTACGCAGCTGTACCGGGGCCCCTTGTTCCTGCGCGGATTCGATGCGGACATCCGCGCCCACGCCGCACGCGAAATCGCCAAGACGGGGGTAGACCTGCGCTTCGAGGTCAACGTCGAATCCATCACCCGCGGCTCCACTGGCCTGGTGCTGTCGCTGACCGACGGCAGCAGCATCGAAGCCGACACCGTATTGTATGCCACCGGCCGCAAAGCCAACCTGGACGGCCTCGGCCTGGAAAATGTCAACGTCGAGGTCGATGAGTTCGGGGTCGTGGTGGTGGATGATGAATACCGCACCGCCGAGCCGAGTATTTTCGCCCTGGGTGATGTGACCGGCGGCATGGAGCTGACGCCGGTGGCGCTGGCGGAGGGCATGTCTTTCGCCCGCCGCCAGTTCGGCGGACTGGAAAATACAGTCGATTATGACTTCATACCCACCGCGGTGTTCTGCCAGCCCAATATCGGCACCGTGGGTTTCACCGAGGAGCAGGCCCGCGCCAGGTTTGGCCATATACGGCTGTTCAAATCCACTTTCAAGCCGATGAAGCACACCATCAGCGGCCGGGACGAACAGACCTTCATGAAGCTGATCGTCGACAAGGCCAGCGACCGGGTGGTGGGAGTGCACATGGTGGGCCCGGACGCGGGTGAGATCATGCAGGGTATCGCCATCGCCCTGCGGGCCGGCGCAACCAAGGCACTGTTCGATACCACGATAGGGATCCACCCGACCGCGGCCGAGGAGTTCGTTACCATGCGCGAGGCCTGGACCGAAGACTGATGGTCGAATTCGGGTTGTGGCAGGCAGCCCTGTTGACGGCTGTGGGCATCGTCGCGGGCTTCCTCAATGTACTTGCGGGGGGCGGCTCACTCCTTACGGTACCGGTACTGGTATTCCTGGGCCTGCCGGGACCGGTAGCCAACGGCACCAATCGCATCGCCATCCTCGCCCAGAATCTCAGCGCCATCACCGCTTTTTTTCGCAGGGGTTTCAGCCAGTTCGGGCTCAGCCTGAGCCTTGCGGCCTGCGCATTGCCGGGAGCCCTGGTCGGAGCGCTGCTCGGGACACAGCTCGACGGCCCCTGGTTCAACCGGATCCTCGCGCTGGTAATGATTGGGGTCATGCTGGTCATGCACTTCGACAAGGGGTCCACCGAACGCCCCGTGGACTACCAGCCCACACAGGCCCAACTGGTCCGGGGTCACCTGCTTATGGTGGCAGTGGGATTCTGGGGCGGATTTATCCAGATCGGGGTGGGATTCCTCATCATGCCGGTTCTCAACCGGGCCATGGGCCTCGACCTGGTGCGCACCAATATGCACAAGGTGTTCATCGTGGCGGTCTATACCGTGGTCGCCCTGGCGGTCTTCGCCAGCAGGGTCGAGATCCTGTGGGTGGTGGGGTTGGCCCTGGCACTTGGCAATGCCATCGGTGGGTACCTGGGCGCACATTTCAGCGTGTCGCGGGGCGAGAAACTGATCCGGCTGATACTGAACCTGGTACTCATCGCCTTCATTATTAAGTTATTATTCGCAGCCTGATCCGGGTAAACCCGCCGCAAGACGGCCGGCCCGGGGGTAAGCCCACTGATCGACCACGCCGCTAGCGGCATTCCTGGCTGTATGATTGAAGTGCAATCACTGACCCGTCGCTACGGCAGAGCCACTGCCGTGGACGAGGTGTCTTTCCACATTGGCAATAACGAGATCGTCGGACTGCTGGGCCACAATGGGGCCGGCAAAACCACGGTCATGCGGATGCTGAGCGGCTATCTTGAGCCCTCCTCCGGCACCATCAATATTGGCGGGCTTGCGCTGGACAGCAATACGGCCGCCGTCCAGCGGGAACTGGGTTACCTGCCCGAGAGCCTGCCGCTATACCCGGAGATGATGGTCGCCGATTACCTCGATTACGCGGCGACCCTGAAGGGAATACCCCGCGGGCAGCGATCCGGCGCGGTGCACCAGGCAATTATGGCCACCGACCTCGGTAAACGCGCCTTCGACCCGGTGGCGACCCTGTCCCGCGGCCTGAAGCAGCGGGTAGGCGTGGCGCAGGCTATTCTGGGCAGGCCGCGCCTGCTCATTCTCGATGAGCCCACCAACGGGCTGGACCCGCAACAGACCATTCATATGCGTCGGCTCATCCAGCGCCTGGCGCACCAGGCCACGGTAATACTGTCCACCCACATCATGCAGGAGGTGGACGCGATCTGCGACCGGGTACTGGTGCTGCGCCACGGCAAGCTGGCGCTGGATACCCGGCTCGACAGCCTGCGCCGAAGCAGGACGCTGATGCTGCGCACCGACAATGCGGCCGAGTCCCTGACCGCTTATCTGCGACGCCTGCCCCAGGTGGCGTCCCTGCAGCAGCATGCCGATGGGGACAACAGGTCACGCTACGCCATGACCCTGCACGAAAATGCAGATATTGACACTGCCGCAAACAACATCGCCCAGTGTGCCGTAAAGGCCGGGGCCAGGGTTTACCAGTTACAACCGGTCTTGCGTGGACTGGAAGCAGTGTTCCACGAGGTAAACAGCGATGAGTCGTGACGATGTCACCGCCAGGGTTGCACAAAAGGAAGTGCTGCTGTTTTTTTCCTCACCGGTGGCCTGGCTGTTCCTGGGCTCCTTTACCGCGGTCACACTGTTTATTTTTTTCTGGGTAGAATCATTTTTCGCGCGCAATGTCGCTGACATCCGGCCATTGTTCGAGTGGATGCCGGTCCTGCTTATTTTCCTGAGCGGCGCACTGACGATGCGGATGTGGAGCGAGGAGCGCCGCACCGGCACCCTGGAACATATCCTGACCCAGCCCGCCAGTCCCTGGCGGTTCGTACTCGGCAAGTTCCGCGCCTGCTTCATCCTCCTGCTGCTCGCGCTGGCGGCAACCCTGCCGCTGCCGATTACGGTGGCATTGATGGCGGATCTCGACTGGGGCCCGGTGGCGGCGGGTTACCTGGCGACCTGCCTGCTTGGGGCGACCTACATCAGCGCCGGATTATTTATCTCATCCCGCACCGATAACCCCATTGTCAGCCTGATCGGGACCGTTGCCCTGTGCGGACTGCTCTACCTGGCGGGCAGCCCGACGCTCACCGATTTTTTCGACACCCGGGCAGGAGAGTTCCTGCGCCTGCTGGGCAGCGGGTCGCGCTTCGAGAGCATTACCCGCGGCGTACTCGACCTGCGCGACCTGTGGTATTACCTCAGCCTCACGGTCGCATTCCTGGTGCTGAACGTCTACTCGCTGGAGAAGCTGCGCTGGTCCGACACGGTTGCGACGCCGCGGCACAGGTACTGGCGCGCGGCCACCGGATTGCTGCTGGTAAACCTGGTGCTGGCCAACATCTGGCTCGCACCGATCGACAGGCTGCGGCTGGACCTGACCCAGGGCAGCCAGTACTCCATTTCAGCGACCACTCTCCACTTTCTCGAGCAACTGCAGGAACCGCTGGTGATTCGCGGGTATTTCAGCGCGAAAACCCACCCGCTGCTGGCGCCACTGGTGCCACAGTTGCGGGACCTGTTGCGGGAGTACGCCGTTGCGGCAAAGGGCAAGGTTCACATTGAGTTTATCGATCCGGCCCTGAACCCTGAACAGGAACAGGAGGCGAACGAGCGTTTCGGGATTAACGCGACGCCATTCCAGGTCGCCGACCGCTACCAGGCTACGCTGGTCAATTCCTACTTCAATATTGTTGTGCAGTATGGCGGCGAACACCAGGTGCTGGGTTTCAAGGACCTGATAGAGGTGCGAACGACGGCCAACGGCACCGCCGACGTGCTGTTGCGCAACCCCGAGTACGATATTACCCGGGCGATCAAAAACGTACTCTACAGCTACCAGATGGGTGGCAGCCTGTTCGAGCGGATCGACCAGCCGGTGGAACTTATCGGCTATGTCTCCGCCGATGGCCAGTTGCCCCAGGCCCTGCTGGCCTACAAGAATTCGATAAAGGCGCAGCTGGAGCAGATCGTTCCCCGCTCGGAGGGCAAGTTCAGCGTTCGATTCATCGAGCCCGAATCCCGGGATGGGACGGTGGCCCGGCAGATTGCCGATGAATGGGGTTTTCGCCCCATGGTGACCGCGCTGGACCAGGAGAAAAAGTTTTTCTTCTACCTTACCCTGGCCGACTCACACCAGGTGGTGCAACTGCCCACCGACGACTTCGATCCCGGCAATTTTCGCACAGTGCTGGATGCCGGGCTGAAGCGGTTTGCCAGCGGCTTTACCCGCACGGTCGCCCTGTCGGTACCCGAGGTCAACGAACAGATGGCTCGCTTCAATATGGGTGGCCCCACCTTCAATAACCTGGAGGATGCCATTACCCGGGACTACAGCATCCGGCAGGAAGATCTGGCGGATGGCGCAGTGACACCGGAGGCGGATATCCTCGCGGTCATAGCGCCACACCGGCTGGATCCCCTTTCCGTTTTCGCCATCGACCAGTTCCTGATGCGAGGGGGCACCGTGATCCTGGCCACCTCTCCCTATAGCACCGAGCTCACCGACGGTGAACTGCGCCTGCAGGACTGGGACAGTGGCCTGCAGGAATGGCTTGCGCACAATGGCCTGGACATCGGCGACGCCCTGGTGCTGGACAAGCAGAGCTCCCCCTTCCCGGCCCCGATCATCCGGCAGTCGGGGGGCTATAAGTTCCGCGACGTGAAAATGCTCGACTACCCCTACTTCATCGACCTGCGCGCCGGGGGCCTGTCCAGGCAGCATCCCGTTACCGCCAACCTGCCCCAGTTGACCATGGCATGGGCATCCCCGATCTCGGTCACCCGCTCAAAAGGGCGACAACCGGCAACCCTTATCTCCAGTTCGCCC
>JAOUDU010000504.1 GCA_029859085.1 Gammaproteobacteria bacterium
CCTGGACCGTAGGCCCGACGGCGACTGGAAACGGCCGCCGAAGCCGGGGGAAGAGCTCAAGGTGTCGGGTGACGCGGCACCGGTGCTGCAAGGAGAGCGCATTACGGGCCTGCAGATCAGCAAGCTGGCCGTCGATTCTGTGCTGCAGAATCTCACCGGCAGCGTGTCGATGGTGGAGGGTCGCAAACCCTGGATGGAAGCAGACCTGACATCGGACAGGCTGGACCTCGACAGCCTCAGGGGTCGCCTTGCGGTGACTGCACCCGGGGAGACTGAAACTGACTCCCTGAGTTCGCTCCGTCAGCTGGGGGAAAGCCGCTTCAGCCTGCGTGCCAAATCCGTGCTTGTGGCCGGACAGACACTGGGCAACGTGGCCCTGCAGGTCTCTACCGCGCCCGACAATATCGGGATAGAGCAACTGGATTTTTCCATGGACCAGGGCAGCCTGGCCAGCAGTGGCAGTATAAACTGGAAAAAAGGTGAGGCGGCCCTTGCAGTTGATGCCAGCGTGACCGACCTGCGCCTGGACAAGTTCCTGCCCGATGCCCCCACCGCGGCCAGTGTACCGCTTTCCGGCACGGTGACGCTGCGCAGCAGCGGCACCACCTCGGCCGCGCTGATAAGCGGACTCACGGGCGATATCCACCTCGCGACGAACCCGGCCGGCAGCCCGCGCGCAGAAATAGACTTGACCGCACAGCAGACGGCAGACGGCATGCGCGCAGAGATCCGGCATCTCCAGTGGGAGGGGACGGACCTGGCCGGCAGCATCGAGTACAAGGCCACCACGCCACCGCTGATTGAGGTGGAGATCAGTGGCGGCTCGCTCTCGCTGCTGCCCTGGGAATCGACAGACGCGCAGAAAGCCACCAAAGCTGACGATGGCTCCATCGTGACCAGAACAGCCAGGTTGAGCGCAGACCTGATAGGCGAGGTCGTGATGGCGCCGCTACGCCTCATCTCGGGGCCGCGAGAAGCCGCTCCCGGCGAAAAACTGTTCAGCAGCACACCGCTGCCCTTCGAATTGCTGAAGAAATACCAGGCCAGGATCAAGGGCAGGCTGGACACACTCAGCAGCCGCGAGGCAAACGCCAGCGACCTCGAGTTCAGCGCCAGCATGACAGCGAGCCAGCTCACGATCGATGCGAGTGCCGGCACGATCAACAAGGGCAGCGCGGCCGCGAAACTTGCGATTGATCTGGATAAACAACCCCCTGCGCTGGCGCTCACCGGCACGTTCAGAAATCTGCGCGGCGACCTGGTCAAGGCGAGCTTTCCCCGCAGCGGTTTTTTCGACGTGACCAGCCGCGGCCAGAGCCAGGCCGAATTGGCGGCCAACGTCAATGGCCTGGTTTACCTGGAAATAGGCGCCGGGCCCGTGGACTACAGGAATATGATGCTGCTGACCGCCGATGTCGCCAGCAATTTGTTTGAAACCCTTATCCCCGGTGTCGACAAGACGCAACCGATACTTGAATGCGCCGTCACCCTGGGGGTATTCAAGGACGGCATCGGTTCCACGCCCTACGGTTACGCTGGCCGCACCAACCAGGCCAACCTGGTGGGCAAGGTTGAACTCGACCTGAAAAAGGAGCTGATTCACCTGAATTTCAGCTCCAGCAGCCGGCAGGGGGTGGGGTTCTCGATCGGCAACGTGTTCTCCAATACGGTGGAAGTCGAAGGGCCTCTGACCAACCCGCAAATCATCCCGAATGCCACTGGCCTGCTCTGGCGCAGCTGGGCCGCGGTAATGACGGGCGGCCTGTCCGTGGTGGGTGAAAGCGTGCTGAAGCGGGCGCTGGCCAGCGAGAATCCCTGCGAGTCAGTGCAAAAACACATTCGCAAGGATATCTGCGGCAGCAGCCTGCCGGCGGCGTCCTCAGCGCTGGTCTGCCCGCCGGCATAGGTGGGGCCCGGGTTATTCCATTGCCCCGGTTGCGGTGCGCCGACCGGGGTTATCCATTACCATAAGGCGCCCGCAACATGAGACGAATCCACCTTGACTGAAGCAAGCACCGATACCCTGCCCGATGGCAGCCTGCTCGCGGCCATCGACCTGGGCAGCAATTCCTTCCACCTGATCATCGCCAGGATCGAGCACGGTGAAATGCGCCCGATAGAGGCACTGGCGGAAAAGGTACAACTTGGCGCCGGCCTTGATGACGACCTCCTGTCCCAGGAAGCCATCGACCGCGGCCTGGACTGTCTCGGCCGCTTCGCCCAGCTGCTGGGCAGCGTGGAACCCGAGCGGGTGCGGGTGGTGGGCACCAACGCGCTGCGGGTTGCCCGCAACCGCCATGCATTCACCCTCCCCGCCCGGCGCATACTCGGCACCCGGGTCGATGTCATCTATGGCCGCGAGGAGGCGCGCCTGGTCTACCTGGGTGTGGCCCACACCCTCGCCGACGACGTCGCCTCACGGCTGGTGATCGACATCGGGGGCGGCAGCACCGAACTGATTATCGGCCAGCGCTTCGAGCCCCAGCGCCTGGAGAGCCTGCAGATGGGCTGTGTCTCCTACGGCAAGAACTGCTTTCCCGGGGGAAAGATCAACCGCGACAACTACCGCCACGCCTACGACCAGGCGCGCCTGCTGCTGGCGCCCATCCGCCACGAGTACCACGCGCGCAACTGGCAGGACTGCGTCGGCTCCTCCGGCACCCTGCGGGCAATCGATGCCCTGCTCACCCAGCACGGCTGGTGCGAAAGCGGTATCGATCGCGCGGGCCTGCGCAGGCTGGAGGAAAAACTGCTGGAATTCAGGGCCATGGACGACATCGAGCTGGAGGGTCTGGCCGAACAGCGGCGCAATGTGATCCTGCCGGGGGTGGCAATTATCAGCGCGCTGTTCGACGTCCTGGGAATCGAGCACATGCGCACTTCCAGCGGCGCCCTGCGGGAGGGCGTGATCTATGACCTGATGGGCCGGCTATCCCATGAAGATGTGCGCGAACGCACCATCAACGCGCTGATGCAACGCTACTCCGTGGACACGGATACCGCCAATATCGTCGAGCGCAGGGCCCGGGTATTTTTTACCACCACACGCCAGGCCTGGCAGCTGGGCACACCGGACTGGGAGCTGTTGCGCTGGACCGCCCATACCCACGAGATTGGCCTGGCTATCGCCCACAAGCACTTCAACCGCCACTCCGCCTATGTGCTGCGCAACGCCGACCTG
>JAOUDU010000021.1 GCA_029859085.1 Gammaproteobacteria bacterium
GGCTGACCAGCGACAGGAGAGCTCCACGCCGGGAATCAGCCGCAAACCGGCGGGATCCTGCGTATACTCCGGGCCCTGCTCCGCCACCGCCAGGTAACCCGCCACGGTGTCGTGATCGGTGATCGCCAGCATGGCCAGCTTGCGCTCACGGGCCAGCGCCACGAGGTCGCGGGGGCTGAGGGCGCCGTCGGAGGCGGCGGTATGGGTATGGAAGTCAATCAGCACAATCTTTACACTTGGTGCCCGGCAGCCATCAGGGCGCCGGCACAACCTGGAGAAAAGAGCACATGGTAACAGCCGGAGCACAGGGGAAGCCATGAAGCAATTGGCCGAATTCCTTCCCATCGCCCTGTTCTTCATCGTCTACCAGCTCAAGGGTATGTCGATCGACCTGGGAGGCTGGGAGTACACCTTCGACGGTATTTACTCCGCTACCGCGGTGCTGATGCTGGCGACCGTGGCGCAGGTGGGGCTGACCTGGGCCTTCACCCGCACCCTGGAAAAACGCCTGTTGTGGTTGCTGCTGGCGGTGCTGGTGTTCGGCGGCGCCACCCTGGTGTTCCACAACCAGATGTTTATCCAGTGGAAGCCCACGATCTTCAACTGGGTACTGGCGGTGGTCTTCGGCGCCTCCCAGTACATCGGCGACAAGAACCTGATGGAGCGCACCCTCGGCAGCCAGATTCACCTGCCCAAGCCGGTCTGGAGCAGGCTCAACTTCCTGTGGGTCACCAATTTTATTATCGTGGGAGGCCTCAACCTGGTGGTGGCCTACGGCTTCAGCGAGGAGACCTGGGTTAGCTACAAGCTCTACTCCTCGATAGGTTTCACCCTGGTGCTGACCATTCTCACCGCCCTGCTGATCAGCCCCCATCTCAAGGACGAGCAGCTGGCCGACGAATAGCGCCTCGCTACACCTCGCCCCGGGGAAAGGTCGCGCTGGCCGTCATCGCCAGCGCACCGCTGCCGTCCAGCGCCCACAGCTCGGCCCGGTCGCCGTCGCGGCTCCCCTGCACGCGGAAGGCGTCCCCGTCCAGCAGCGGCCGGACGCCCCGGAAGCGGAAAGACTGCAGTTGCACCCCCGGCAATTCCCGCTCCAGCAGGTCCAGCAGCAGTGTCGCCGTCAGCGGACCCTGCACCACCAGCCCCGCGTAGCCCTCCCCAGCGGTCGCGTAATCCCGGTCGTAGTGGATCCGGTGGCTGTTGAAGGTGAGGGCCGAATAGCGGAATAACAGGACCGGGTCGGGCTGCACCAGCCGGGACCATTGCGCCTGCCCGGGAGCCGGCCCGGCGGCGGGCGACCGCACCGATGGCGCTGCCCGGTCGCCGCCCGCCTCGCGATAGACGAGGTGCTGTCGCTCCTCGATCGCCAGCTGCCCGCCGCGAACCAGCCGGTGCAACACGGTGACGAAGACCAGTTCCCCGCTGCGGCCGCGCTTGTGACTGACATCCTCGATAACCGAGACCCGCTCCACCTCGTCGCCGACACGGAGGGGAGCGGCAAAGCGAATATCGCTGCCCGCCCACATGCGCCGGGGCAGCGGCACCGGCGGCAGGAAATCCCCGCGCCGGGGGTGGCCGTCGCGGTCGATGGCCGAAGCGGGGGCGGCGGGCAGGAAATACAGCCAGTGCCACAGCGGCGGCAGGGGCTCACCCCGGGCGGCCCGGGGTGCCGGGTAATCGAGGGTGGCGGACAGGCCCGCCACAGGCACCGGGGAGATGACATCGGTCCGGGTTTCCTGCCGCCCGATCCAGGCGCGCAGGGCTTCCAGTTCGATGGCGCTCAAGGCCGCACCTCAGAAGGATTTCGGCAGGCCGAGTTCACGGGTGGCGACAAAGGACAGGATCAGGTTGGTGGAGATGGGCGCCACCTGGTACAGGCGGGTCTCGCGAAACTTGCGCTCCACATCGTAGTCCGCGGCGAAACCGTAGCCGCCGTGGGTCTGGATGCAGGCCTCCGCCGCCGCCCAGGCCGCCTCCGAGGCCAGCAGCTTGGCCATATTCGCCTCGGCCCCGGCGGGCTGGCCCGCGTCGTACAACTGCGCCGCCTGCCGCACCATCAGCGCCGCCGCTTCCGCCTGGATATGCGCCCGGGCGATCGGGAACTGCACACCCTGGTTGGCGCCGATAGGCCGGCCGAACACCTCGCGCTCGCGTGCGTAGTTCGAGGATTTTTCGGTAAACCAGCGCGCGTCGCCGATACACTCCGCGGCGATCAGGATGCGCTCGGCGTTCATGCCGTCGAGAATGCACCTGAAGCCCTGGCCCTCCACACCTACCAGGTTTTTCGCGGGCACCCGCAGGTCGTCGAAAAACAGTTCCGTGGTGGCGTGGTTCATCATCGTGTCGATCGGCCGGATGGTCAGGCCGTTGCCGAGTGCCTCGCGCATATCCACCAGCAGCACCGACATGCCGTCCGTATGGCTGCTGCCGGTCTCCGGTCGCGGCGAGGTGCGCACCAGCAGCACCATCAGGTCCGAGTGCTCGGTGCGGGAAATAAATACCTTCTGCCCGTTGACCACATAGTCATCGCCGTCCCGCACAGCGGTGGTGCGAATGCGGGACGTATCGGTGCCACTGCCGGGCTCGGTCACGCCAAAGGCCTGCAGGCGCAGGCTGCCGGCGGCGATGGCCGGCAGGAACTGCCGCTTCTGTTCCTCGCTGCCGTGGCGCAGCACGGTGCCCATCGTGTACATCTGGGCGTGGCAGGCGCCGCCGTTGCCACCGCTGCGGTGGATTTCCTCCAGCACCGCGCAGGCGGCGCCCAGGGGCAATCCGCTGCCGCCGTATTCCTCGGGAATCAGCACCGACAGGTAGCCCGCCTCGGTCAGGGCGCGGACAAACTCTGTGGGGTATTGCCGGTCCGCATCCAGCCGGCGCCAGTAGTCGCCGCCGAAGCCGGCGCAGAGCCGCTCTACCGCGGCGCGAATTTCAGGAAAGCTTTGCACTGTCGCCACAGGGGTCGCCTACAGGAACCAGGAACCGCCATCCACCATATGGGTCTGGCCGGTCACGAAGGTGCTGTTGTCCGAGGCGAGGTAGATGATGGTGCCGGTGAGATCTTGCGTTTCGAGGTTGCGCTGGATGACCTGCCCGGCGGCGATCACCTTCCTGGCTTTTTCGAGCTTTTCGCCAAAGAAATCCTCCGTGCCTTCGGTCATTACCGCCGAGGGCGCCACCGCATTCACGCGAATATGGTCCTGGCCCAACTCCCTGGCCATACCCCGGGTCATGCCGATCACCGCCGCCTTGGAGGCCACGTAATCCAGCCCGTAGGGCAGGCCGTACACCGCCGCCAGGGAAGAGATATTGATGATGGAGCCGCCGCCCGCGTCGCGCATGGGCTGCACCACGGCCTTGCAACACTGCCACAGGCCCTTCACATTGACCGTCATCACCGCGTCCCACTGGGCCTCGTCGAGTTTCTCGAAGCGCGCACCCTTGAGGCCCGCGTACAGCGCGGCGTTGTTCACCAGCACATCGATCCTGCCAAAGCTGCGCACCGCCTGCTCCGCCATCGCGGTGCAACTGGCCATGCTGGTGATATCCGTCACCGCCCCCACCGCGCGGCCGCCGGCGGCTTCGATGGCGGCTACCGTATCGTCACAGGAGTTGATATCACAGGCGAAGATAGCCGCGCCCTCGCGCGCCATGGCCTCGGCGTAGGCCCGGCCGAGGCCGCGCGCGGCGCCGGTGACAATGGCGACTTTTCCTGCAAGTTGGGACATATCGGTTTCCAGGGGAAATTATTTGAGCCGCTACGTTAGCACAGGCCGACGGCAGCCGTTAATGGCCGCCGTGCCGAAAGTGCGTGGGTGACTTCCCGGTCCTGCGCTGGAACGACAGCCCGACCCGGGCGGGAATGGAGGCGCCGGCAAAATCACCGAGGGCGAGGCACTGGCCTCACTGCGGGTGCAGTTGTTTCCCGACAGCCATCACTCCTCCAGGCGCTCCAACCTCGGCAGCAGGTAATCGTTGCCCAGCACGGATTTGGAAGGTTCATACAGCCGCATCACCAGCATGAATATACCGGCGGGGACCGGCAACCAGTTGGCCGCCGGGTTCGCGGGTTTCCGATGCGCCAGGGTCAGGGTAAGCGAGCCGTCCGGGTTGTAGTTCAGCCCCCGGGTCCTGTCGCCGATGCTGTAGCGCTGGATCTCGTTTGCTTCCAGCTGGAGGTCCGTCAGGCGGTACGCCGACAACGACCAGAAACCCTTGACCGGGGGCATCTGAGCCGGTGCAAAATGCAATCGGTAGCTGTGACTGCCGTCGAGTAATTCACCATCGGGACCGAATACCATGGCCGGGTACATCGATTCTTCCGGCAGGTTGCCGTAGCCACCCCTGGCAACCGCCGCGCGCTGCATGTACGAGAAACCATACCGGCCGATTTCCCTGGAGATCATCCAGCCGTTGTAATCCGGGATGCTCCGCTGGGTGGCCGCCTGTACGATCGCCTGGCCGTCTGCCACGGCTCGCTCGAGACCTCGCCTGGCGGCTGGAGACAGCTGCGCCGCGTCAAAATCACTGTGGCGGCCGACCCCGATAAAGTCGAACTGGCTCATCAGCGCCTCCTCGCCGGTGCGTTGCGGCAATTTTTTCAGGCTCTCGTTCAATACCTCGAAGAACGCGACGCTGGAAAGCGGGTCGATGGCCTCCCCCTTCAGCTCCGGTGGATCGCCCGGCCTTTGCCCGGGAGTGAACCCGGACAGCGGGGCGAGCCAGATAGCATTGACCAGCGCCATGGCCGTATCGAAATCCGCGGGGCCTTCGACCAGCATCCGGCCCAGCAGCCAACCCTGCTCACTTTCAACGGGAATTGCGGTGACACCCTGCGGCAACTCCCCGCTCCAGTGCGGCCCCACCAGCGCGAAATAGCCCTCCGCCGTACCGGTGGTCCTGCGCCCGATATGTTCTACCTCCGCGTACAGGTTGGTCACGGCGATGGTGAAATAGCGCCCCGCCGTGTCCGGTGTATGCAGGACCAGCGGCTCGGCGCTGATATCGAACCAGCCGCTGAAGTACAGGGTGTCATTGTTCGGTGCCCGCAGATTACCCGCGTTATCCGGGCCGACGATTTCAGGGTATCGGTACAGGCGATTGACCGGCGCATAGACCTGCTGTTCCGGGGAGACGCGATGGGTCTCGTTATGCATCTGCTTGTACATGTCGACGATGGGGTACCCGTAAAGAAAAGCCAGGGTGCCGACGTGATAGGCCATCTGCTCCGCTATCAGTTCGTCGTTCTTTTCCTGCCGGGAGCTCACTATCGAACCCAGGTTCAATTTCAGCGCGACGAACGCGACAATCGCGACCGCCGCAATCGCGGCGGTTACAAGCCGGAATTTTCCGGAACGGATATCAACCACAGCGGTCCTGCCCGGACCGCAGCAGCACCTTGCCGAAATTCCTGCGGTCCTGCAGGTAGTGGTGGGCGGCGGCGGCCTCCTCGAAGGGGAATACCTTGTCCACCACCGGCGCCAGGGTACCCTCCCCCAGCAGCCGCACGATCTCGACCATATCCGGGGCCAGGCGGTCGAACTCCCCGAACAGCCGTCCCATGTTGGTGCCAAATACGCCGCGGTTATTGTTCAGCAGCGACAGCGGATGGAACACAGGGGTGGTCACCAGTGCCCGCAGCAATACCAGCGGATTCAGTTTTTCGCCCTGCACACTGCCGGCCATGCCGAACATGAACAACCGTCCCAGCGGCGCCAGGCAGCGGTAACTGCGGCGGAAGGAGTTGCCGCCCTGGGGGTCGAGTACGACATCCACCCCCCGGCCCGCGGTGTAGCGCATAACCTCCTTTTCAAAATCCTGGTTGCGATAGTCAATACAGTGGGCGTAGCCCAGATCCTTCAGGCGGGCATGCTTGCCCGCGCTGGCGGTGCCGATCGCAGTGGCCCCGCGCCACTTGCATATCTGCAGCGCGGCGATGCCGACGCCGCCCCCGGCTGAGTGCACCAGCACGGTCTCGCCCGGCTGCAGTGAACCCAGGCGCACCAGCATGGTCCAGGCGGTGGCGTAGTTCACCGGTATCGCTGCAGCCGCCTCCAGCGACACATGGTCAGGCACCTTGTGCGCCCAGGTCGCATCGACCACCACCGTGTCACTGTAGCCGCCGAAACGGGTAAAGCTCAGCACCCGCTCGCCCTCGCTGAAACCGCTGACCCCGCCGCCCACCTGGTCGACGATGCCGGCGACCTCGTAACCCACCACGCAGGGCACTGGCGGGGCATCGGGATACTGGCCCATGCGCGCCTGGATATCGGCGAAGTTGATACCGGCAAAGGCGACGCGAATACGCAGCTGGCCGGCGCCCGCCCGGGGGTCCGGCGCCTCCCGCACCTGCAGGGTTTCGGGGGCGCCCTTGGCCGTGATCCATACCTGTTTCATGGCTGCTGACCCGCCTTGCGCCCACAGGCCTCGATCGCGAGCCGCGCGAAGTTCTGCGGGTCATCCTCCTGGATAAAGTGACCGCCGCGGAGGGTTGCGTGGGGCTGGTCTTTCGCCCCCGGAATCCGCTGGCGAAACCGGGCATCACCACCCCGGGTTATCGGGTCGCCGTTGCTGAAGCAGCAGATAAAGGGCTTGTGCCACTGCTCGAATACGGCCCAGGCCCGCTTGTTTTCAGCCACGTCCGGAATCTGTGGCAGCACCGGCACCAGCGAAGGATAGGCCCGCGCCCCGGCCTTGTACTTGCTGTCGGGAAAAGGCGCGTTGTAGGCCGCGACCTCGGCGTCGGACAATGTGCGCCTGGTACCGGTTTGCACGATACGACCGATCGGGAACCAGGGACTGTAGCGCGAAAACGCGCGCCAGATCCGGAAGGGAGGTGGCGCCCCGGTGCCGGTGGGCAGGCCGCCGTTGCTGAGCAGGATACGGCCGAAACGCTCGGGGGATTCCGCCGCCAGGCGCAGTCCGATCAGCGAGCCCCAGTCATGGCAGACCAGGGTGATATCCCGCAGGTCCAGCGCCTCGAGCCAGTGGCGAATCCACGCGACCTGGCCGGAGTAGCTGTAGTCCCCCCGACTGGCGGGCTTGTCGGACTTGCCGAAGCCGATGAGGTCCGGCGCAAGCGCGCGCAGCCCTGCGGCCACCAGCGGGGGGATCATGTGCCGGTACAGGTAGGACCAGGTGGGCTCACCGTGCAGCATCAGCACCGGCGGCGCATCGCGGGGCCCCTCGTCGACATGGTGCAGGCGCAACTCGGGGGTGACCTGGTGGTAGTGCGCGGCAAAGGGGAAGTCGGGTAATCCCGCAAAGCGGGATTCGGGGGTTCTCAGTACCTGCATGCTCCACTCTCCAGAGTCGGGTGATTGTGCCTGTCGCAACGTTTTACCGGCGCAGCGCCGCCCGACCGCCAACGATACTACACATTTGCGCAATATCGCCAAGGGGCGCGAACCGGCGCCCGATGCGGTGCCGCGCCATCCCGGCCCGGGTCACAGTCACGAATGACAGAGGAGATATTGATTTTGGACAGGGTCGCTGGTTACCGGCTTTCCCAGTCACCTGCAGGAGGAACCCGATGGCCCTGGGCAAGGAACAAATGAAGCTGCTGCACCGCGACCTGGTGCGCGCCGATACGCATGTAGGGAAAATGGGTTTACCTGAAGGCGACGGACGCCTGGTCCACTGCACTCAGCCTCGACAGGCTGACCAGCACCAGTAAACCAACGACAGCGCCGTAGATCCAAACACCTTCCCAGAACCGGTCCCACCGGGTCGCGCGAAGCTCTTCGTCTTCAGTTTTTTTCCACACGTCGCCCATGCATTTTTCCCCTGTTTTCTGCCCCGTTTCCCGCTGACTGTAGCAACATCTGTTTATTTGGACAGAAATATCCGTACTTTTGCGGGGATTTTGCGCACTTTTTCACAATCGCCGCGGTCAATTACCCCGGCCTGGGCGCGGCGATAACGACTTCCGGGGTGACACCCAAGGCCACCACCACCGAAGGAAAACCGGACTTGCGCACACTGTCGCAGCAGCTTGCACCTGATGTCTTTCTAAGCGTTCCTGAATTTCACCTTTTCCATACCGCTACTGACTATCCTGCTGCTCGTCTGGAAAATGCTGATTTACCGCATCGGCGAGCACGCAGTCCTGTCGCGGCACTTCGCACTGCAGCTGTGCCTGTTTCTGGTTCACGCGGTCGGCGGCGCCCGGCTGGAGCCAGTGGCCGGCAGGTGACGGGGCCGCTCCAGGGCTGCTCAATCACCGGAAAAGGGGTCGGGTCGGATTTTTTTTGCCCGGCGGGCCAAAAACAGTTCGATCTGACACCGTTTTTTATGCCACTATAATTACATATATTTCAATCGGTTAGGAATCGCTAATGTACTATGCAATCCTCTGTGAGGACGTGGAAAACAGCCTGCCCCTGCGCCAGCGGGCGCGCCCGGCCCACCTGGCGCGGTTGCAGGAACTGGTGGACCAGGGCCGCCTGCTGGCGGCGGGGCCGCACCCGGCGCTGGACACCGCCGACCCGGGCGAAGCGGGTTTTACCGGCAGCCTCATCATCGCCGAGTTCGACAGCCTGGAGGGTGCCACCGCCTGGGCGGACTCCGACCCCTACGTCGATGCCGGGGTGTTCCACCGGGTAGTGGTCAAACCGTACAAGCTGGTGCTGCCCTGAGCTTAAACTCCGCCGCAAACCCGGTTACACTAACGCCCTCTTTACGCGGCCCAGGCGGCCCGGTACCGACCAGACCAACATTAAGGAATCCATTTTGCGATTTGCACTGTCTTCTTCCCTGCTCGCCGCACTTTTTCTGCTCACCACACTGAGCGCGGGTGCCGCCCGGGCCCAGGATGTCCGCTATATCAGCGATAAACAATACGTTTCCCTGCGCAGCGGCGCCGGCAATGACAACAGCGTGACCCAGCGCGGCCTGCCCTCGGGCACCCGCCTGACTGTGTCGCGCCTGTCTGAAGACGGGTCGTGGGCGGAGGTCACCACCGATACCGGTGCCAGCGGCTGGGTGGGCACGCAATACCTGATGAGCGAGGAGCCCGCCAGGGAACGCCTCGAGGCAATGCTGAAGAAAGCCCAGCAGGCCGGTGGACTGACAGAGGCGATACAGGCGGAACTCGCGGCCCTGCAGGCCGAGCGGGACCAGCTGCTGGCGCAGGTCGCGGAGCGCGATACGCAACTGGGCGCAGTGGGAGAGGAACTGACCCAGCTCAAGCAGGTCTCCGGCAATGCCCAGCAGCTGGATGCGGACAACCGGCGCCTGGTGGTCGATTCAGAGCAACTCCGGTCGCAGCTCGATATGCTCGAAGCGGAGAACCAGCGCCTGCGCGACAAGGTGGACAGCGAGGATTTCATCAACGGCGCCCTCGCGGTGTTACTCGGCGTTATCATCACGCTGGTGGTGCCGCGCCTGTGGCCCAAGCCGCGCCGGAGTTCGAGCTGGGCATAATTCCCGGCAGTACATAGTTCCCGGCCATAACCAGGAGAAAGGCATCGTGTTAAAAAACCTGCTCATTTGCTGCGCGCTGTTACTCGCCCCGCTGGCGCTGGCGGAAGCAACCCAACAGCCCAACCCGCAGGTGGTGATCAAGACCAGCGAGGGCGACATTACGCTCAGGCTGTTTCGCGACAAGGCCCCCCTGACCGTCGATAACTTTCTCGCCTATGTCGACGCGGGCTTCTATAAAGGCACGATATTTCACCGGGTCATCCCGGACTTCATGATACAGGGTGGCGGCTTCCTGCCGGATATGACCGAGAAAGCCACCAACCCGCCGGTGGCCAACGAGTCGAAAAACCGCGTGCACAATACCCGCGGCACCATCGCGATGGCCCGCACCAACGACCCGGATTCGGCGACCGCGCAGTTCTTTATCAACCAGCGCAACAACCTGCAACTGGACTGGGCGCCGGGGCGCGACGGTTACACGGTATTTGGCGAGGTTATCCTGGGCATGGATATCGTGGACTTCATAGCAACCGCGCCCACCGGCAAGGTGGCCAGTTTCACCGACGTACCGCTGCAGCCGATCGTGATCAACGAGATCGTGCGCGCCGGGACCCCATGATTGCGCTCAGCGTCAATCTCAACAAAATCGCACTGATCCGCAACTCCCGGGATACCACCAATCCCAGTGTGACCGAGCACGCCCGCATGTGCATCGCGGCGGGGGCGGACGGTATTACCGTGCACCCGCGGCCGGACCAGCGCCACATCCGCGCCAGCGACTGCTTCGACCTGGCCGGCATGCTGGAGGTGGAATTCAACATCGAGGGCAACCCGATGGCTGGCCCCCGCCGCAGTGACCGCGCCGGTGTCGGCGACTATCCGGGGTTTATGGATCTGGTCCGGGAAATCCGCCCAGCCCAGTGCACCCTGGTGCCGGACGGCGACAGCCAGCTCACATCGGACCACGGCTTCGACCTGGAACGCGATGGCGACACGGTGGCGCCCCTCGTGGCGGAGCTCAAGTCTCTGGGCATCCGCACCAGCCTGTTCATGGACCCGGTGCCGGAGCAGATCCGCCTGGCCGCGCAGGTGGGTGCAGACCGCATTGAGCTCTACACCGAGAGCTACGCCCGGGCGTTCAAGGACAACAACAACCTGGAAGCAATCTTCCGCCAGTTTGTCGACGCTGCCGAAACCGCCGCCGCGGAGGGCCTGGGCCTGAACGCGGGCCACGACCTGGACCTCCTGAACCTGCCCCGCTTCGCCACCGTGCCCGGCCTGCTGGAGGTCTCCATCGGCCACGCCCTCACGGTTGACGCAATCCGCATCGGCCTGGCCAACGCGGTGGCCGCCTACCAGCGCGCGCTGGGGAAATAGCCGGCCGGTTTCACCCGAGGATGATTCGCGGCGCGCCTAACTGGCGGCGAGCCGCTGCCGCAACGTGTCGGGAATACGCGACGGCTTTTTGGCGACCGCATCCAGGTGCACCAGCACCGCCGTGCCACGCACCGTGAGCTTGCCGCCCTGCGACATTTCGCAGATCACCTTGAGGGAACTGTTGCCGGGAGATGCGCCTGTGACCGTCGCGACCACGTCGGTGCCGTAGAAAGTCTCCGCGACAAAATCGATGTGCAGCGATGCCAGAATCCAGTTGGTCGCAGACGCTGCGGTCTGGTCGGCCAGGGATTCGAGAAACGTGATCCTGGCCACCTCGAACCACGCGGCGATGGACGCGTTATTGATATGGCCCAGGGCGTCGGTCTCGTAAAACCTGGGGGTGATGGTCAGGGAGTATTGGGGCAAAAGTTCGTCCTCCTGGAAAATATTCCGATCAACACCGGATACAAGACCCTCTCGCCGCCCTGGGTGCTTACTGGCAGATCCGCGCCCTGGTGCCGCCGGTGTTCCCGCAATGGCGAAGCGGTCGAACCAGCCGCCCGAAAAGCGGAGCGCCTGTCGACCTCGGGGTGGGCTCCGCAACGGCCGAATGAATTCGACCCTACGGCGAGGTTGCGGACGCGCGCGTCAACACCAGCTTGCCGTTCTCCACCGGGATCGCCGAGCCGGGGTCGTAATCCATCTGTACCGTCCCGGATTCATCACCCAGGCGGTATTGCACGCTGTAGGCCACCGTGCGCTGGCTGATGTCCTGCACGGTCTTGCAGCGGCGCTCAGTGGTCTGGTAGGTGTCGGCCTCCTGCATCTTGCCCTGGATCTGGTTGCCGGCAACGCCGCCGACAACGGCACCGGCAACCTTGGCACCCGTGTTCTTGCCATGGCCGCCTATGGCGTTGCCGAGCGCGCCGCCGGCGACCGCACCCAGTACGCTGCCGGCAATCTTGTGCTCATCCTTGACCGGCTGCTGGCGGGTCACCACCACGTCCTTGCATTCCTCCCGGGGGGTCTTGACGCTCTCGGTAACCGGGGTTACCGCAAGTACCTCGGCGAACTCAGGGCCCGACAGCATCCTGTAGCCGCCGATGGCTCCCACTGCAGTTGCGACGGCAACGCCGAGCAACGTTCCGGTAAGCATGGATTTGTTCATAAAAGTCTCCTGGATGTCTGTATTTTGCGGGTGCGCCGGGGGCGCATCGACGCTACGCCGTCAGGGCGAATTCATCCTGGCACCAGCTTAGCGCCTGACCGACCTGGCTCAACCCCCGTATGGGGGCAAAATTACCGCAATCAGAAGGGAATATTGGCGCAAAAATACGGTCAATGCGCCACCAGGCTGATCATCACGCCAGCCGCCACCGCCGAGCCGATCACCCCCGCCACGTTAGGTCCCATCGCGTGCATCAGCAGGAAGTTGTGGGGATCCGCCTCCAGGCCCAGCTTGTTGCTCACCCGCGCCGCCATGGGCACCGCGGAGACACCGGCGGAACCGATCAGGGGGTTGATCGGGCTGCCGCCCAGCCTGTTCATCAGCTTGGCAATGAGCACCCCCGAGGCGGTGCCGATCGCGAAAGCGATAATACCCAGGCCCAGGATACCCAGGGTGTTAATATCGAGGAACTTGTCAGCCACCAGCTTGGAACCGACTGACAGCCCCAGGAAGATCGTGGTGACATTGATCAGCGCGTTCTGGGCGGTAAAACTCAGGCGCTCCACCACCCCGCACTCCTTCATCAGGTTGCCGAAGCAGAACATGCCCAGCAGCGGTGCGGCGGCAGGCAGCAACAGGGCCACCAGGATCAGCAGCACCAGCGGGAACACGATCTTCTCGCGGCGGGAGACCTGCCGCAGCTGCGTCATCACGATTTTGCGCTCGGCCTGGGTAGTCAGCGCCCTCATGATTGGCGGCTGGATCAGCGGCACCAGCGCCATATAGGAATAGGCCGCCACCGCGATCGCGCCCAGCAGGTCGGGCGCCAGGATGCTGGTGACATAGATCGCGGTGGGACCGTCGGCGCCGCCGATAATGCCGATGGCCGCGGCGTCGGAAATACTGAAATCCATCAGGCCCAGGTGGGTGAGCCCCACTGCCCCCAGCACGGTGGCAAAAATGCCGAACTGGGCCGCCGCCCCCATGAACAGGGTCC
>JAOUDU010000505.1 GCA_029859085.1 Gammaproteobacteria bacterium
TCGCGCAGTTGCTCTGGCGTGAGCACCGAGAATTGTTCGTAGCTGCCCCGGGGTTTGGTCAGGAATCTCGCAAGCCAGGTTCCCATTTTCTGGAAGACGATATTCATGTTTCATCTGCCGCAGGTGTTGTCTGGCATTGGCAGGAACGGGCGGCTTCAATCATAAATTACCCGCGCCAGGGTGCAGCCGTCAGTGTGCTCAAACTGTCGGCCGTAGATATCCAGGGAGGTCGTTTCCTCGTAATGCAATTCATCACCGGAGATCCTGAGGGTCATTTTGAAAGCGGTGGTTCTTGCTTTCTGCAGCATAAAGGGCGACTGCACGATACCGAACGTTTCGCTGCCGGCTGTCGCCTCCACGCGGAATATGGTTTCCGCACCATTTTGTTCCAGCTTGCCACCGGCCAGTACGCAGAGCGCCCGGGGAATGGACAGCGAATGCACGACCAGGCCCGTGGCGGGTTCGTAGATCCAATGGCCGATCTGGTCGTGGAATATCCTGCCGTTATTGCGCTTGCGCACCAGCTGGTGATATCGCACCGTCACCAGCTTCTGCTCCTCGGCATTGGTCGCCGCCCCTGAAGGAATGAAAGTGATCTCGTCGTAGTACGCGTTTTTTTCCTCGCCGTCCGGTGCGGGGGCGACATCCAGCCCTTTTTCACCCCGCCAGGTCCCTATCAGCTGGTGCAGGGCACCGTAGTCAACGCCATCGACTGATGTACTCACTCGTTTCTCCTTGCAATTGGCAATATAAAGAACCGCATTCAGTAGGGCAGGGTGGCGCCCCCATCCATCAGCAGGTGCTCTCCGGTCACGTTGGGTGCACCGTCGGCGAAGAACCAGATATTCTCCGCCACAGTTTCAGGCGTCATTACCCGGCCGGTGGATGCGCGTCCCTCGTAGTGACCCTTGACTGCGGCGTATGTATCCGCACCCAGCAGGCCCTGCAGCCACTCGCCCTCTACAAACCCCGGGCACACGGCGTTCACACGAATTTCCGGTCCGAGATTGCGCGCCATGGACTTGTTGATAGCCAGCAGGGCGGCCTTGGAGCAGGCATAGGCGAGGCTGGTTCCCGCGCCTATAAGCCCGGCTACAGAGGCAACATTTACGATAGCCCCGCCGGTTTGTTTCATTACCGGGACCACGGCACGGATCATCTGGAACGCACCGATGGTATTGACAGCGTAAATTCGCTGGAAGTCCCCGGCATCCAGTCCCTCCAGGTCGCTGTGGGCGCAGAGTTTGGTCGTGCCCGCGTTATTGACCAGCACATCTATGCGCCCCCAGGTCTCGCTGGCTGCTGTCGCCAGTTTTCTGCAATCGCTGTCCTCAGCCACGTTGGCGCAGACGGCGATAGCCTCTGCGCCCCGGGCCTTGCAGTCAGCCACGACTGCATCGGCGCCGGCCCTGTTGCTGTTGTAGTTGACCAGCACGTTGTAGCCGCGCTCGGCCGCAATCCTTGCTACTACGGCGCCAATTCCTGACGATGAGCCGGTCACTATGATAACTTTGCGCTTCGATACAGGCATGTATGCCCCCTTCCAGGTACGAGCTTCCGCGATTCCAGCAATTGTACACGGCGATTGTATCCCGAACAGGGCGCCCCGGCCCCGATCGGTTTGCAGCGCGGACAGGGTGGCGCTGGCGGGTCTCTTTCGGCTGTCGCCGGTGCCCGCCGTCCCCGGGGATCGACCCAAAAAGTGACAAATCATTCACCGGGGGGTTGAAATTTCTGATTATTACCAATAAATTCAACATATTATTGGACAATAATGACATTTTACGCGAATGTTAGGCTTCAACAATGGCCCGGCTTTGAGATATCAGCCAGCCGTTGATAGTTTTAGCCAGTGCACCGGGGGGGACACGACTTGAAAAATCTGCTCATTATCAAGCTGATTCTGGCCTTCCTGCTGGGTGCGAGCCTGGTCCAGGCGCAGACCCTCAAAGGTTCCCCCGCGTCTATTGAAAACCAGTATCGCGCGGCGATCTCCTATGGCTATGCCTTCGTCAAAAGTGCGCGCTCGGTGCAGGACTATGTCAATCCCGGCCAACTGGTCAGGGTAAGTCCCAGCAGGCACCTGGAGTTGCACGGGGTCTCCTACCCCTACGCAGTACCGGCCACCAGGCAGTTCCTGGGCCGGCTCAGTGAGCAGTACCATAACAGCTGTGGCGAGAAGCTTACGGTAACCAGCCTGCTGCGGCCCAGGGACCGCCAGCCAGGCAATTCCGTTCCCCACTCGGTTCATCCTACCGGCATGGCCATCGACCTCAGGGTTCCCGCGACCCCCAAATGCCGTGCCTGGCTCGAAAACACACTGCTCTCCCTGGAGAAGCAGCATGTCGTCGATGTTACCCGGGAGCATTACCCCCCCCACTACCATGTCGCCGTGTTCAGCAAGAATTACGAGACCAGGGTGGCGGCCAACTCCGGTTCCCGCCAGGGATATGCAGGGCAGGGGTACAAGGTTCGCAAGGGTGACACGCTTTCGGAGATTTCCGCCAGGACCGGCGTTGCTGTCGCCCAGTTGCGCCAGGCCAATGGCCTTCGAGGCAACCTGATTCACGCCGGCCAGACGCTGCGGATACCGGCAGCGGGCTCATCCGCTGGGGTCGGCAACGATGTGGTCGCGGCCAACGAGTTCACCTACCGCGTCAGCCGCGGCGATACGCTCTGGCGTATAGCCAATCGCTACGGCACCAGTGTTGAAAAGTTGCGCCGTACCAACAGGCAGGCCGACGATTCCCTGCAGGTTGGCCAGTTGTTGAAGATATCCAAGGGATAACTGGTTTAAGCCGGGACCCCGGCAGGTTCCGACTACCTCGGGTTGAAATTCAAGCATCAGATCATCGCCGCCCTGGTCGCCGCCATCTGGGGCACCAATTTTGTCTTTATTCGCTACGGCCTGGATGAACTCGAGCCCTTCACCTTTGCGGCGCTGCGCTTCCTGTTCGTCGCCTTTCCCCTTGTGTTTGTTTTTCCCCGACCTGCGACATCATGGCTGCACCTGGCCAGTTACGGCTTGTTTATCGGCTGTGGCCAGTTCGGCCTGCTGTACTGGGTGATGCAGGAAAACATCACCCCCGGCCTTGCGTCGTTACTGCTGCAGATGCAGGTGTTCTTTACCGTGTTGCTGGCCCTGGTGTTCA
>JAOUDU010000506.1 GCA_029859085.1 Gammaproteobacteria bacterium
TATCGACCTGCCTGGTCGATCGTTGCCGCTACGTGGTGCTGACCGACAGCGACGGCTGCATCATCAATGATGCGGTGCTGCTGCGCCTCGCGGAGGACCGGTTCTGGCTTTCGCCTGGAGACAGTGATGTCGTACTGTGGGCGCAGGGTCTGGCTACCAATTCCGGCCTCGACGTCAGGGTTTTCGAACCCGATGTGTCGCCTCTGCAATTACAGGGCCCCAGGGCGCCACTGGTGGCGCGCAAGTTGTTCGGTGATATCGCGATAGAGATGGGTTATTTCCATATGCGCCAGCTCGAACTCGACGGTATACCCCTGGTGTTGAGTCGCACCGGCTGGAGCGGGGAACTCGGCTATGAGTTGTTCCTGCAGGATGGTACGCGCGGCACGGAGCTCTGGGACAAGTGCATGGCCGCCGGAGCCGAGTTTGGTATCAAGCCTGCGACCCCCTCTACTATTCGCAGTGTGGAGGGAGCCATCCTGTCCTATTGTTCGGATATCACCCGCAACGACAATCCCTGGACGGTGGGGCTGGGGCGGCTGGTGGATGTCGACAAGCCCGGGGACTATATCGGCAAGGCCGCCCTGCAGAGAATCGCCCGGGAAGGCCCTGCGCGCCGCCTGGTGGGCGTGGAGATCGCGGGTGACCCGCTGCCGGGCAACGATGCGTTCTGGGATGTCTTGCATGCGGGCCAGAGCGTTGGGCACCTCACCCGTTGTACCTGGTCTCCCCGGCTCAAAAAGAATATTGGCCTCATTAACGTCCGCGCGGGGGTTGCTGCCGATAGTACCGAGCTGGCGATAGCGACACCGGGAGGGCAGCGCAGGGCGGTCGTTGTGCCCATTCCGTGGGTGCAGTCAGAGACGAAAATCCCTGACCCCCTGAATTCACCAAACAAATAGTAAAAATACAAATCATTTATTTCAGTTATATGGCCTGAGTGACTACTATACGCAGCAACTGAGGAAGGGCCGTGCCACAAGGCGGTGCAGCCAGTCATCAATTGGATTTCAACACTGAGCCATATGAGGTTTCACCATGTCACAATTCCAGCAAGACATCGACGCCATCGCCAGCTTGCGTGCAACGCACGGCGGTACCTGGGACGGTATCAATCCCGAATACGCCGCGCGGATGAAACTGCAGAACCGTTTCAAAACCGGCCTGGATATTGCCCGCTACACCGCCGCTATCATGCGCAAGGACATGGCGGAGTACGATGCTGACTCCAGCAAGTACACCCAGTCCCTGGGTTGCTGGCACGGCTTCATCGGCCAGCAGAAGCTGATCTCCATCAAGAAGCACTTCAACAGCACCGACAAGCGCTATCTCTACCTGTCCGGCTGGATGATCGCGGCGCTGCGCTCCGAGTTCGGCCCGCTGCCCGACCAGTCAATGCACGAGAAGACCACCGTGCCGGGCCTGATCGAAGAGCTTTACACCTTCCTGCGCCAGGCCGACGCCCGCGAGCTGGGCGGCCTGTTCCGTGAACTGGATGCCGCCCGCGAGGCCGGCGACCAGGTGGCCGCCAAGGCGGTGCAGAACAGGATCGACACCTTCCAGACCCACGTGGTGCCCATCATCGCGGATATCGACGCCGGCTTCGGCAACGCCGAGGCGACCTACCTGCTGGCCAAGAAAATGATCGAGGCCGGCGCCTGCGCCATCCAGATCGAGAACCAGGTGTCCGACGAGAAGCAGTGCGGCCACCAGGACGGCAAGGTAACCGTTCCCCACGAGGACTTCCTGGCCAAGATTCGCGCGGTGCGCTACGCGTTCCTGGAACTGGGCGTGGATGAGGGCGTGATCGTCGCCCGCACCGACTCCCTGGGCGCGGGCCTCACCAAGCAGATCGCGGTGACCCACGCGGTGGGCGACCTGGGCGACCAGTACAACAGCTTCCTCGACCTGGAAGAACTGGACCACGCCGAGATGAACCACGGCGATGTCATCATCAATTACCACGGCAAGCTGGTGCGCCCGCGTCGCCTGCCTTCCAACCTGTACCAGTTCCGCAAGGGCACAGGGGAAGACCGCTGCGTACTCGACAGCATCACCAGCCTGCAGAACGGCGCCGACCTGCTGTGGATCGAGACCGAGAAGCCCCACATCGGCCAGATCGGCGGCATGGTAAAACGGATTCGCGAGGTAATCCCCAACGCGAAGCTGGTTTACAACAACTCGCCGTCCTTCAACTGGACCCTGAATTTCCGCCAGCAGGTGTTCGATGCCTGGAGCAAGGAAGGCAAGGATGTCTCTGCCTACGACCGCGCCAAGCTGATGAGCGTGGATTACGACAGCTCCGACCTGGCGATCGAGGCCGACAACTGGATCCGTACCTTCCAGGCGGATTCTTCGCGCGAGGCGGGTATTTTCCATCACCTGATCACGCTGCCGACCTACCACACCGCGGCCCTGTCCACCGACAACCTGGCCAAGGAGTACTTTGGCGAGCAGGGTATGCTGGGCTACGTCAAGGGTGTGCAGCGCCAGGAAATCCGCCAGGGTATCGCCTGCGTCAAGCACCAGAACATGGCCGGCTCCGACATGGGTGACGACCACAAGGAGTACTTTGCCGGCGAAGCAGCCCTCAAGGCTGGCGGCAAGGACAACACCATGAACCAGTTCGGCTGAGTTCGTGTTTGATCCCGGGTAGCTGCGGCTACCTGGGTAAAAAGGGCGGGTTTATCCCCGCCCTTTTTTTATGGCCGAATAAATTCGGCCCTACAGCGGCTGCCGTGTTCTGATTCGGTTTAACGGGCAGTTGATCGGACCTCGCAGGGCCGAATTTATTCGGCCTTCCCCGCCAGCGTGTCGGGCAATACACCTTTTTGCCGGGTTTCAAAAATTGCCGGATCACGCCGCGGCCTGGAAAGCCAAACGTACCGTTCCAAATCAGAATTAATGTGCTACATTTTCCCTTCGACAATAAAACTTTCTGACTCCGGGAAAACATATGCGTTGGGACGATATCGACAAGCAGGTCTGTTCGGTGGCGCGGGCGCTGTCGATCGTGGGGGAGCGCTGGACCATGCTGATCATCCGGGACGCCTTTCTGGGCACCCGCCGCTTCGACCAGTTCCAGGCCAACCTGGGCATCACCCGGCACCGTCTGTCGGAGCGCCTGGGCAAGCTGGTGGAGCAGGGCGT
>JAOUDU010000507.1 GCA_029859085.1 Gammaproteobacteria bacterium
GGTCGAAGTGCTTTGCCCGATCTTCGACCGCGACGCCCAGCGCATGATCCAGAACATCCTGGACCAGCAGTGGCACGACAACGTCAAGGCGCGCATCCTTGACCAGAACCAGGGTAACGAATATGCGCCGCGCGCCCGCCGGGTCGCCCGCATTCGCTCCCAGGAAACCATTCACGAGTACCTGAGCACGGGTAAGCTGCCGCGCTATCCCAAGTCCGAGATGCACCACTCCGCCAAGCGCCGGCGCAAACCCGGCAAAAAGTAGACCTGACAACAGGAGACGGACCTTATGGCGGGTAGCAGCCTGTTGCTTCTGCTGGATGATATTGCCGCTGTGCTGGACGATGTTGCGGCAATGACGAAGGTGGCGGCTGGAAAGACCGCGGGCGTACTGGGTGACGACCTCGCCGTCAACGCCGAGAAACTCACCGGGGTGCGGGCCGAGCGCGAACTCCCGGTCGTCTGGGCCGTGGCCAAGGGTTCGCTGCGCAACAAGTGTATCCTGGTACCCGCTGCCCTGGCTTTGTCGCTGCTGGCGAGCTGGGCCATCATCCCCGCGCTGATGCTGGGCGGACTGTACCTCTGCTATGAAGGCTTTGAAAAACTGGCGCATGGCTTCTTGCACGGCGCCGACGAGGCGGGGCACCGCCAGGACCTGCTGCAGCATGTGGCGGATCCGGCCGTCGACCTGGTGGCCTACGAGCGGGATCGTATCCGGGGGGCTATCCGGACCGACTTTATCCTGTCGGCGGAAATCATCGTGCTGACCCTCGGTATTGTCGCCGACGAGGTGTTCGTCACCCAGTTGCTGGTACTGTCCGGCATTGCCCTTGTGATGACCGCCGGTGTGTACGGCCTGGTGGCGGGAATCGTCAAACTGGACGACGCGGGTTTATACCTTGCCGGGCGCACCGGGGAGTCAGCGGGACCGGCCCTGCTGCGCTGGCTCGGCGCCCGCCTGCTGGTGTTTGCCCCCTGGCTCATGAAGGCGCTGGGTATCGTGGGTACGGTGGCCATGTTCATGGTCGGTGGCGGCATCCTGGTGCACGCCATCCATATACTCGGCCAATGGGTTGCCGCGCTCGCAACCCATGTCGCCACAATCCCCGGCCTGGGCTCTATCCTGGCAGTGATTACGCCGACGCTTGCATCCACGCTGGTCGGTGTCGCGGCGGGGGCCGCCGTGCTGGCCCTGGTTTCAGTCGCCGGGCGACTGCGCCCCGGTGCCGATCGGGGTCAGGCCTGAGCCTGTCCCCGTTCCCATTTGCTATTTCAGCAGTGAACCCAGGATACCCCGAAACAGCTTGCTGCCGACGCTGCTGCCGGCGGCCCTGGCCAGGCTCTTGATAAAGGCATCGGTCGCGCTTTCGCGGCTGCGCCCGCTGCTCCTGGGTTTTGCCTCGGCCGTACGTTTCTCCAGCTCCGCCTGCTCCTGCTGCTTCAGCCGGGCGGCGGTTCGCTCCAGCAGCACCTCGTGGGCAGAGCGGGGATCATAGGGCTCGGCATAGCGTTTCATGTTCATGTCGGCGGCCATGATGGCCTGCCGTTCTGCCGGGCTGGCCGGGCCCATGCGGGAGTGGGGCGGGCGCACCAGTATCCGCTGTACCGGGGCGGGAATACCCTTGTCCTGCAGGGTAGAGACCAGGGCCTCGCCCACCCCCAGCTCGGTGATGGCCTGGAAAGTGTCCAGCCCGGGATTGGCGCGGAAGGATTGGGCGGCTACTTTTACCGCCTTCTGTTCGTTCGGGGTATACGCTCGCAGCGCGTGTTGCACCCGGTTGCCGAGCTGGGCCAGCACGCTGTCCGGCATGTCGCCGGGACTCTGGGAAATAAAATACACGCCCACGCCCTTGGAGCGGATCAGGCGAACAACCTGCTCAATTTTTTCCAGCAGCGATTTTGGCGCATCGTTGAACAGCAGGTGCGCCTCGTCGAAAAAGAACACCAGCACCGGCTGTTCCGGGTCGCCGAGTTCCGGCAGGTTCTCGAACAGTTCCGACAGCAGCCATAGCAGGAAAGTGGAGTACAGACGCGGACTCATGATCAGCTGGTCCGCGGCCAGGATGTTGATCACCCCGCGGCCGTCCCGCCCGGTGTGCATGAAGTCCTGGAGCTGCAGCGCGGGTTCACCGAAGAAGTCACGGCCGCCCTCGCGTTCCAGCATCAGCAGGCGGCGCAGGATGGCGTTGACCGATGCCTTGGATACCCCGTAGCCGGTGCCCAGCTCCTTGCTGTTGTCGCCGAGGTATTCGAGGGTGGTGCGCAAGTCCGGCAGGTCCACCAGCAGCATGCCTTCATTGTCGGCGAACTCGAACACCAGGGTCATCACGCTCTCCTGGGTATCGTTCAGTTCCAGCAGGCGCGACAGCAGCTGCGGCCCCATCTCGGAAATAGTCGAGCGCACCGGAGTGCCCTGTTTGCCGAACAGGTCCCAGAAGGCCACCGGGTAGCCCCGCTGGCTGAAATTCTCGATACCGATCTTCGCTACCCGCTCATCCACTTTCGGGTGGGGTGAGCCTGCCTGGCTGATACCGGAAATATCTCCCTTTACGTCCGCCAGGAACACCGGTACCCCGAGGTCGGAGAAACCCTCCGCCAGGCATTGCAGGGTGACGGTCTTGCCGGTGCCCGTCGCGCCCGCCACGAGCCCGTGCCGGTTGGCGTAACGCGGGTTCAGAAATACCTGGCCGGCATCATTGCCGCCGATGAGAATGCCCTCGGACATGGTGTTGTTTTCCTTTGGTGTTCGAGCGCAGGGTATAATGATCCGCCGCGGCTTGCCAGTTCTGCGCAGCGTGCTAAGTTGATTGCCAAACACAGGGAGATGCGAGATGCGATGGGAAGACGGCAGGCGCAGTGACAATGTGGAGGACCGGCGCGGGCAGAGCGCGGGCTACGGGGCGGCGAGTGCCGCACCCCTGCTGCTGCGTTTCCTGCCGGCGATGATCCGCTCGAAAACCGGGCGGGTGATTTTGGTAGCGGGTGTGATCGCGGTGCTGGGCGGCAAGCTGCTGGGTGTCGACGTGCTGTCCCTGTTCCTGGGCGGCGCTGCGGTTGCCCCGGCCCAGCAGGGCAGGGAGCTGAGCCAGCAGGAGCAGCAGGCTGCGGATTTCGTCTCCGTCGTGCTCGCGTCCACCGAGGACACC
>JAOUDU010000508.1 GCA_029859085.1 Gammaproteobacteria bacterium
TTTCCATGTCTGTTCTTCTCGAGTTTTTCCAGTTAACTGGTTACGTGACCCATTCCACCGCCAGAGTAGGCCGGGATGCCAGGCCGGGACACGCCGCAAGTACGTCCATGTAGGCTCGCTTCGGCCATCCATGGCCTCAGACGGTCCCGCCCCGACACCCCGGCCCACTCCGGCTACTACAGTTCCAGCCAACAAGACAAGCGGTCCCCGTTTTGCAATAACGGTGGTAGCACAGGGTGTGGGGATAGAGGACCCAAGACCGTCTGCAGCCATGGATGGCTGCAGCGAGCCTACATGGACGTATTCACGGCGTGTCTTGGGGCATCTATCCCCACAACCTGGGCGGCGCAAACCAAGCCCAAAGTCGTGCGCACAAAAGCCAAAAAAAAGGGAAAGAGCACTGCCCTTTCCCTTGATGTCTTGCATGTAGCCAGCGAACCGCCGAAGCGGTGGGGTGGGCTTAGGCCAGAGCGGCCTTCGCTTGCTCCACGACCGCGCTAAACGCCGGCTTGTCATGCACCGCCAGGTCGGCCAACACGCGCCGGTCCAGGGTGATATCGGCCTTTTTCAGGCCATTGATCAAGCGGCTGTAGCTCAGGCCGTTGGCGCGGGACTGGGCATTGATACGCGTGATCCACAGTGCGCGGAACTGACGCTTGCGCGCGCGGCGGTCACGGTATGCATACTGGCCAGCCTTGGTAACGGCTTGCTTGGCAACACGAAAAATACGGCTGCGGGCACCATAGTAACCCTTGGCCTGCTTCAAAATCTTCTTGTGGCGGCGATGAGCCACCACACCACGTTTTACGCGAGGCATAGTCTTCTCCTGTTCTGTTGATGGTTAACCGTCAGCACGCCCGCAACATGCGGTCTACAAGTACCTTGTCGCTCTTGTGAACCATGGAGGTTCCCCGCAACTGGCGCTTGCGCTTGGTTGTCATCTTGGTAAGGATGTGACTTTTATAAGCGCTCTTGCGCTTATACCCGCCGGCGGTTTTCTTGAACCGCTTTGAGGCCCCGCTGTGAATTTTCGCTTTTGGCATAATCAAATACTCCGCATTCGAGTGTTAATAAATTGAAGAATCAAGGGCATTCACGGGCCACTAGCTCTTCTTCCTGGGTGCGATCACCATTGTTAACTGCCGGCCTTCCATTTTCGGGAATTGCTCGACAGCGCCCAACTCGGCCAGATCAGCTTCTACCCGTTTGAGTAGCTCCATGCCGATTTCCTGGTGGGCCATTTCACGACCGCGAAAACGCAGCGTTACCTTGGCCTTATCGCCGCTTTCAAGGAAACGTACCAGGTTGCGTAGTTTTACCTGGTAATCCCCTTCCTCCGTCCCTGGACGAAACTTCATCTCTTTGATCTGGGTGCGCTTCTGCTTCTTCTTCTGGGCGGATTTCTGCTTCTTGGACTCGAAGATGTGCTTGCCGTAGTCCATCACCTTGCAAACCGGTGGATCGGAATCCGCGATCAGCACCAGGTCCATGGTCGCCGCCTCGGCGGCTGCCAGCGCTTGTCTGAGCGGTACTATCCCTACCTGTTCACCATCTGCCCCGACCAGGCGAACCGGGTCCGCCGTAATCTGGTCATTAACGATCGCCTTCTTGCTGGCGCCCTTGCCCATTTCTTTCTTAATACTGATTCTCCAATGAAATACGGCCGCGACGTTCCACATCCCCGGTGAGCAGCGTTGTAAACGCTTCGAGATCCATCGATCCCAGGTCTTCACCACGGCGGGTACGCACGGCCACAGTCCCTGACTCAACCTCATTATCGCCCACCACTAACAGGTAGGGGATGCGCTGAATCGTGTGCTCGCGGATTTTAAAGCCGATCTTTTCATTTCTCAAGTCCGATACCGCCCGAAAGCCCTTGTTTTTTAAGGAATCTTCCATATTTCGGGCATATTCGGCCTGATTGTCGGTAATATTCAGCACAACCGCCTGGGTTGGCGCCAGCCAGGTGGGGAAAATCCCCTCGTAGTGCTCGATCAGGATCCCGATAAACCGCTCGAAGGAACCCAGGATGGCCCGGTGCAGCATCACGGGCACCTGGCGGCTGCCGTCTTCGGCCACGTATTGCGCCCCGAGGCGGCCCGGCATCGAAAAATCGACCTGGATAGTGCCCAGCTGCCACACCCGGCCGATGCAGTCCTTCAGGGAAAACTCGATCTTGGGGCCGTAAAAGGCGCCCTCTCCCGGCAATTCCTGCCAGGGCAGGCCCTGGGCATCGAGCGCGTCCGCCAGGGCCTTCTCGGCCCGGTCCCAGTCCGCATCGGTGCCCACCCGCTGCTGCGGGCGGGTGGAGAGCCGGTAGATCACCTCGCTGAACCCGAAGTCGGCGTAGACCTCGTGCAGGAAGTCGATGAAGTCCGACACCTCGGGCTGGATCTGGGCCTCGGTGCAGAAGATGTGCGCGTCGTCCTGCACGAAGCCGCGGACCCGCATGATGCCGTGCAGGGAGCCCGAGGGCTCATTGCGGTGGCAGGAGCCGAATTCCGCCAGGCGCAGGGGCAGCTCCCGGTAGGACTTCAGGCCCTGGTTGAAGACCTGTACGTGGCAGGGGCAGTTCATCGGCTTCACCGCGAACTCCCGGTCCTCGGTCTTCAGCATGAACATATCGTCGCCGAATTTATCGGCGTGGCCGGACTTCTGCCACAGGGACATATCCACCAGCTGGGGCGTCCTGATCTCCTTGTAGTCGCGCTCGCGCTGGGCCTTGCGCATGTACTGCTCGATGGTCTGGTAGATGCTCCAGCCCGCCGGGTGCCAGAACACCATCCCCGGCGCCTCCTCCTGGGTGTGGAACAGGTCCAGTTTCTTGCCGATCTTGCGGTGGTCGCGCTTCTCGGCCTCCTCGATCCGGGTCAGGTACTGCTTGAGCTGTTTCCTGTTGGCCCAGGCGGTGCCGTAGATGCGCTGCAGCATCTCGTTCTTCGCGTCACCGCGCCAGTAGGCGCCGGCCACCTTGGTCAGCTTGAAGGCCTGCAGCTTGCCGGTACTGGGCACATGGGGACCGCGGCACAGGTCCATCCAGGCGCCCTGGCGGTAGACGCTGATGTCCTCTCCCTCCGGCAGCTCCTCGATGATTTGTACCTTGTAGTTCTCACCCATATTGCGAAACAGCTCGACGGCTTTTTCG
>JAOUDU010000509.1 GCA_029859085.1 Gammaproteobacteria bacterium
CGCCTGTTGGCATTGTTCATGGTGACTACCACCTGGACAATACGCTGTGCAGTCCGCACCGCCCCGAGTTGCTGGCGGTCATTGACTGGGAAATGGCGACCATCGGGGACCCCCTCACCGATCTCGGCCTGTTCCTGATGTTCTGGGGCCCCAGGCATCTGGAACCGCCCGGCTTTGCCCACGTCCAGGCAGTCACCAGGCGAGAAGGTGTGGTGAGTCGGCGGGAACTGGCGGAGCGGTGGTCGAGGGCCACCGGGGTGGCCCTGGACAACCTTGACTACTATATGTGCTATGCCTTCTGGCGGCTGGCGGCCATTGTCGAGGGCGCCTACGAACTGTATGTGGCGGGCACCGTGGACACGCCTTATGCGAGGGGCCTGGAGTACGATGTGCCCGCCCTGCTGGAAGAGGCCCGCCTGGCTAAAGACGGAGACTGGTAGATGCAGGCTACGATGATGCACTCCCCGATGACAGTGCAGCTCATTATGGAGCATGGGGCGAGCGTCTTTCCGGAGAGCCGTATCGGCGTTTTTGACGGCGACACGGTATCCCACACGTCTTATGCGGAAGTCATGGCCGGCGCCTCGCGCCTGGCGTCTGCGCTGGACTCCCTCGGCATCGCTGTGGGTGATCGGGTCGGCACATTCAGCTGGAACAACCTGGCCCATATGGAGGCCTACCTCGCAATACCGTCCATGGGTGCGGTTATGCACACCATCAATATCCGGCTGGCGCCCGAGCAGATTGCGTACGTTATCAATCACGCGGGCGACAGGGCTGTTGTGCTCGATGCCAGCCTGCGCGACGTTTTCGCCCCGGTGGTCCCCATGCTGGAGACCGTCGAGCATATTCTGATGGTGGGGCAAGCTCCCGAGCTGCCGGGAATCCACTGCATTGACTACGAGCAATTGCTGGCGGCGCAGTCCGCAGGGTTTGAGTGGCCGCTGCTGGATGAAACTTCCGCCGCCGCGGTATGCTATACCAGCGGCACCACCGGCAATCCCAAGGGGGTTGTTTACAGCCATCGCACCACTTTTATCCATTCCCTGGCCTCACGTGCCACCGACACCTTCGGTGTTTGTGAGCGCGACCGTATCCTGCTGCTGCCTTCGATGTTCCACGCCAACGCCTGGGGCCTGCCCTACAGTGGCTGGATGAGTGGCAGCGACTTTGTCATGCCGGGCCCGCATGTCCAGCTCGCCGGCCTGGTAAAGATGATCCGCTCGGAAGCACCCACCATTACCGCCATGGTGCCCACCATCCTTGGCGACCTGCTGCGGGCGGGAGAGGAATCGGGGCTGGAGATGAGTTGTTTTCGCATGCTGGTGTGCGGTGGTTCCGCGGTACCCCCGGTGATGATCGACGAAGCCCGCAGTAAATGGGGCGTGCCGGTTTTGCAGGGCTGGGGCATGACCGAGACCAGCCCGATGTGTGCGCTATCCCATCCTCCGAGGTCTCCCGGTCCCAAAGGGGAAACACCCTGGCGGGCGAAGAGTGGGAGACCCGTGCCTGGTGTGCAGGTCCGGGTGGTCGACGAGAGCGGCAAGGCACTGCCGCACGACGGCAGCACCGTGGGCGAGCTGCAGCTGCGCGGGCCCTGGATTACCGGCAGCTATTACCGCGACGAGTCTCCCGACGCATTTACGCCAGACGGGTGGTTGCGCACCGGGGACGTCGGGAATATTGATTCCCGGCACTATGTCCAGCTGACCGATCGCACCAAGGACGTGATCAAGTCCGGGGGAGAGTGGATATCGTCGGTTGACCTGGAGAACGAGCTGCTGGCGCACCCCGATGTACTGGAAGTCGGGGTGATCGCCACGCCGGATGAGCGCTGGCAGGAGCGCCCGCTCGCCATTGTCGTGGCAAGGGATCCGAAGCTGACCGCGACAGAGTTGCGGTCATTCCTGGATGGCAGGGTCGCGAAATTCTGGATACCCGAGTACTGGGCATTTGTAGCCGGGATCCCCAGGACCAGTGTGGGCAAGATAGATAAAAAATCAATGCGCAGCGCGCTTGAGAAAGGCGAGATCAAAGTGGAATACGCGCGATGACCGGTGCGGTCGCAGGCGCAAGCAAGAAGAAGGATTCCGCCATGGCTGGTAAAACCGCAAAAAAATCCAGCAGCCGCAAGACGCAGGCTGAACGAACCGCAATATCAGACCAGCTCATGTTCGAGGCGGCGATCGTCCTGATCAACGAGCACGGCACGCAAAAGACCACCTTGAAGGAAATCGGGGAGCGTGCAGGCTATAGCCGCGGTCTGGCCAATTACCGGTTCGGATCCAAGGAAGGGCTGCTCGATGAGCTTTTCACCCGCTTCGATACACGCTGGAAGCAGCATGTGAATTCGTATGTCGCGGGACAGTCCGGCATTCCCGCAGTGCGTGCCGCAGCCAAGGCACTGCGTGATTTCCTGAAACTGGAATCCGGGTACATGCGGGCGATGTACATGCTCTGGTACGAATCGCTGGGCCATAATTCCGTCATTCTCAACAGGCTTGCCGGTCATCATGACGTGTATCGCAAGGACGCGGCAAAATGGATTCGCAAGGGCATAGAAGATGGCGAAATCGACCCGGGTATCAATCCCGAGCAGTTTGCGGTGCAGTACTGCGCCTTTATTTTCGGCACCGTCTACCAGTGGCTGGTAAAGGCAGAGGCACTCGACCTGGATGCGCTATTCCGGGATTACGAAAAAAACACGATAAAATTACTGAGCAAATAGGAGTTCCAGTCAATGGCATATCTTGATCGAGAGTCCGGTCGCCGGGTGTATTACGAAGACTATGGCGTAGGTGACAGTGCAGTCCTGCTTGTCCACGGGTGGGGCATGGGCCTGCGGGCGTGGGATTACTCCCTCGGCGCCCTGGTGAAAGCGGGGTTGCGCGTGGTTGCCCTGGATCACCGGGGGTGTGGCAACTCCGATAAGGATTTCGCCGACCTTGGCATCAAAGCCATAGCGTCTGACGCGGTAGCATTGGCCGATCACCTGAAGCTTCAGCACATAGTACTCAATGGCTGGTCACTGGGTGGAGCCGTTGCCGTCGAGGCGGCAAGCAGGCTGGGGCAGCGCTGTGCCGGTCTGGTACTGACCTGCGGCGCCACTCCTGCCTACCTGCAAAAGAGTGATT
>JAOUDU010000510.1 GCA_029859085.1 Gammaproteobacteria bacterium
ACCAGGAAACCCTCGGGGACCTGCATAATCTTTTTGGCGACACCAACGTGGTGAATGTGGCGATAAACGCCGATGGAAGTTTTGAGTTTGCGCGGGAATTCCACGGCGACAGCATCGCCGACGTACTGAGCTACGTGGAATACGAACCCAAGCAACTCCAGGAGAATTTTCGCCTGGTTGCAGAAAAAGCGGTGCGCGACGGCAAGATCAGCGTTGCCCAGCGCAGCCAGATCGTGCAAGCTTTCAAAGAGAACCTGCACGGTTACACCTATTTTGAAAACCACTAACGCTCGACAACAAGGAGTGGAGTAATGTCCAGAGTAATGATTATCGGTGCCGGCGGCGTCGGCGGGGTGGTCACACACAAGTGCGCCCAGCTGCCCGAGGTATTTACCGATATCCTGCTGGCCAGCCGCACGGAGTCCAAGTGCAAGGCCATCGCCGCCCAACTGAGTCGACCGATCCGCACTGCGCAGGTCGACGCGGACAACGTGGCGGAACTGACCGCGTTATTGAAAAAGGAGCGGCCGGAGCTGGTCATCAACGTGGCCCTGCCCTACCAGGATCTCACCATCATGGATGCCTGCCTGGCGGCAGGTGTGCACTACCTGGATACTGCCAATTACGAGCCGAAAGATACCGCAAAGTTTGAATACAGCTGGCAGTGGGCTTACCAGGATCGATTCAAGCAGGCCGGGCTGACCGCCCTTCTGGGCAGCGGCTTCGACCCCGGTGCGACCAACATGTTTACCGCCTATCTTGCCAAGCATTACTTTGACGAGGTCCGGGAGCTGGACATCATCGATGTCAACGGCGGAGACCACGGTTACCCCTTCGCCACCAACTTCAACCCGGAAATCAATATCCGCGAGGTCACGGCCGATTGTCGCCACTGGGAGAACGGCCAGTTCGTAACCACAACCCCGATGTCAAAGATGGCGCGCTTTGAATGCCCGGAGGGCGTCGGCGCTTTCAATATATACCGGCTGTATCACGAGGAACTGGAATCGCTGAGCAAGCATTTCCCCGGCCTGCGACGGGCCCAGTTCTGGATGAGCTTCTCTGATAATTACCTCAAGCACCTCGAGGTACTGGGCAATGTTGGCATGACCGGTATCGAACCGATCGATTACCAGGGACAGAAAATTGTGCCCATCCAGTTCCTGGCACAGCTGCTGCCAGACCCTTCCAGCCTCGGGCCCCGCACCAAGGGCAAGACCTGCATCGGCTGTATCGTCCGCGGCCTCAAGGACGGCAAGGAGAGGGTGATGTACCTGTACAATATCTGCGATCACCAGGAATGCTACCGGGAGGTCCAGTCACAGGCTATCTCATACACCACCGGCGTCCCCGCGATGATCGGCGCGAAGATGATCGTGGAGGGCAAATGGCGCCAGCCGGGGGTATGGAATATAGAGCAGTGTGACCCGGATCCGTTCATGGAGGACATGAACCGCTACGGCCTGCCCTGGAAGGTCATTGAGCTGGATCCCGGCTTCCAGCTCGACCTGGTCAAGGGCAAGGACCTTTAGGAGCCGGTTGTGCAATTCACCGATTTCAGCAAACTGGACCTGAGCCGCCTGCCCACACCCTGCTTCGTGGTCGACGAGGTGGCGGTTGAGCGCAACCTGCGCATCATGCGCCAGGTGGCCGACGCCAGCGGCGCCAGGGTCCTGGCCGCGCTGAAGGCATTTTCGATGTGGCACCTGGCGCCGCTGGTGTCGCGCTACCTGGACGGCACCTGCGCCAGCGGACTGCATGAGGCCAGGCTGGGCCGTGATTATTACAGCGGCGAGGTGCATGTATTCAGTGCCGCCTACAGCGAGGCCAGCCTGCGGGAAATCCTGCTGCTGGCCGACCACGTGGTATTCAACAGCTGCAGCCAGTGGGTACGCTTCCAACCCCTGGTAAAGGCCGCAAAGTCGCACCGGCCCCAGCTGCAATTCGGTTTGCGTATCAACCCCGAGCACTCGGAAGGTACGGTTCCCATTTATGACCCCTGCGCGCCGGGCTCACGCCTGGGCATACCCCTGTCACAGCTGGACGAATCAGCCCTGGACGGAATCAGCGGGCTGCACTTCCACACCCTGTGCGAACAGGATTTCCCGCCGCTGCAGCGCACCCTCGACGCGGTCGAGGAAAGGTTCGGTCACCTGCTGGCGGATATGGAATGGGTCAACTTCGGGGGTGGGCACCACATCAGCCGGCCGGGCTACCAGATCGATGAACTGGTGGCGCGGATACGTGAATTCAGCGACAAGTATGGCGTACAGGTATACCTGGAGCCCGGGGAAGCCGTGGCCATCGGCAGCGGCGTGCTGGTCGCCGAGGTGCTGGACCTGGCCTGGAACGGGCTGGACCAGGCCATTCTCGACACTTCCGCCACCTGCCATATGCCGGACACGCTGGAAATGCCCTATCGCCCGGATATTTCAGGTGCGCAGGAGGCCGGTGAGCTGGCCCATACCTACCGCCTGGGGGGGCTCACCTGCCTGGCGGGTGACGTCATAGGGGATTACAGTTTCTCCGAGCCCCTGCAGGTTGGCCAGCGCCTGGTGTTTGGCGATATGGCCCATTACACGATGGTGAAAACCTCCACGTTCAATGGCACCCAGCTGCCAGCCATCGCCGTTTGGAACTCCCTCACCGATGAACTGCAGCTGGTGCGGGAATTCGGCTACGCGGATTTCCGGGACCGCCTGTCCTAGAGACGCTCCGAAAGAGCTACAGCAAGGCGCTGTAATCCGCCTGCAACTGGTCGAAGCTCAGGCTGGAAATAAAGCGCGAAAAGCTCATCCATGTGGCCAGGCCCTTGAGGTCGGCGAAGTGCGGGGGCAGGAACTTGGGCGGCACCACAATGCCCTCATCCATCAGCACCCTGTAGGTTTTGACATCCTCCAGCGTGACCTTGCCGCAGAACAGTACCGGCAGGTTGTCCAGCTTGCCTTCGCTCATGGCCAGGCGCATGAAATTGTAGGTCTGGATGAAGCCCCGCATGTAGGCGAGGTCCTTGGTAAAGGGCCTGCCCGTTGGGGTACTGCCGCGAAATATCCTGACTGCTATCGCGTAGCTGTCATCGTCCGACATTTCGTTGCCGCGCAGGTAGTCGAACACTTCGACAAAATTGGCGC
>JAOUDU010000511.1 GCA_029859085.1 Gammaproteobacteria bacterium
CGGTGCTGGCGGAGGGGCCGGAGTTCTACCGCGAATACGGCACCGGCCGCTCCCGCGGAACCCTCGCGGTGCAACTGGCGGGCAATGTCCGCCGGGGAGGGCTGGTGGAGCTCGCCTACGGCGCGACCCTGCGCCAGCTGGTGCAGGAGTTCGGGGGCGGCAGTTACAGCGGTCGGCCCGTGCGCGCGATCCAGGTCGGCGGCCCCCTGGGGGCCTACCTGCCCGAGTCGCAGTGGGACACCCCGCTGGATTACGAGGCTTTCGCCGCTATCAGGGCCATGCTGGGTCACGGCGGCGTGGTGGTATTCGACGACAGTGTCGACATGGCGGCCCAGGCGCGCTTCGCAATGGAATTCTGTGCAGTGGAATCCTGCGGCAAGTGCACTCCCTGCCGGATCGGCTCGGTGCGGGGGGTGGAGGTCATGGACCGCATCATCGCCCGCGAGGCGCCCGCGCAGGATATCGCGCTGTTGCGGGACCTGTGTGACACCATGGAGGCGGGATCGCTGTGCGCGATGGGCGGCCTGACCCCCTACCCGGTGCGCAGTGCGCTGGAGCATTTTCCAGAGGATTTTTCATGAATACCGGTGGCGCGCAGGCGCTGCCAGGAAGGTAATGATGTTGCAGTTTTACGAACCTGAGCAGGATTACGGCACGCCCGCAATGGCGGGCGGGGAACCCGTCAGTCTCTCGATCGACGGCGAATCGGTGACCGTGCCCGCGGGCACCTCGGTGCTGCGCGCCGCCGCCGAGGCAGGGGTGAAAGTACCCAGGCTGTGCGCCACCGACTCCCTCGAGCCCTTCGGCTCCTGCCGGGTCTGCCTGGTGGAAATCGATGGCGTGAAGGGTTACCCCGCCTCCTGCACCACGCCGGTAAAGCCCGGCATGGTAGTGCGCACCCAGACCGACAGGCTCGCCGGCCTGCGCCGCAACGTGATGGAATTGTACATTTCCGACCACCCGCTGGACTGCCTTACCTGCCCCACCAACGGCGACTGCGAGTTGCAGGACACCGCGGGTGAGGTGGGCCTGAGGGAGGTTCGCTACGGCTTCGCCGGTGCCAACCACCTGGACGCGGCCAAGGATACCTCCAACCCGTATTTCACCTTTGATGCCTCCAAGTGCATTGTCTGCTCACGCTGTGTGCGGGCGTGTGAGGAGACCCAGGGTACCTTCGCCCTGACCATCCAGGGCCGGGGTTTCGGGTCCAGCGTCAGCGCCGGCCAGGGGGAGGCGTTCATGGACAGTGAGTGCGTGTCCTGCGGCGCCTGTGTCAAGGCCTGCCCCACCGCGACGCTCACCGAAAACACGATTATCGAGCAGGGCAAGCCCGAGCATTCGGTGGTGACGACCTGCGCCTACTGCGGCGTCGGCTGCGCCTTCCGGGCCGAACTCAAGGGCAGCACGGTGGTGCGGATGACGCCCCACAAGGATGGCAAGGCCAACGAGGGCCACGCCTGCGTCAAGGGCCGCTTCGCCTTTGGCTACGCCAGCCACAAGGACCGCATTACCCGGCCGATGATACGCGCCACTATCGACGAGCCCTGGCGCACTGTGTCCTGGGAGGAGGCCATCGCCTATACCGCCGCACGCTTTCGCGAGATCCAGCAGCAGCACGGCCGCAACAGTATCGGCGCCATCAGTTCCTCCCGCTGCACCAACGAGGAGGTGTACCTGGTGCAGAAGCTGGTGCGGGCCGGCTTCGGCAACAACAATATCGACACCTGCGCCCGGGTCTGCCACTCGCCCACGGGCTACGGCCTGAAGACCACACTGGGAGAATCCGCCGGCACCCAGACCTTCGCCTCCGTGGCCCATACCGACGTGGCGCTGGTGATGGGCTCCAATCCCACCGAGGCCCACCCGGTGTTCGGCTCGCGGTTGAAGCGGCGCCTGCGCCAGGGCGCCAAACTGATCGTGATCGATCCCCGGGGGATCGAGCTCGTGGATGCGCCCCATATACGCGCCGATTACCACCTGGCGGTGAACCCCGGCGCCAACGTGGCGGTGCTGAATGCCCTGGCCCATGTGATCGTCACCGAGGGCCTGCACGACCAGGCGTTTATCGCGGAGCGTTGTGACAACAGCCAGTTCGCCCACTGGCTGGAGTTCATACGCGACCCGCGCCACGCCCCGGAGGCACTGGAACAGGCGACCGGCGTGCCACCGCAGCTGCTGCGGGAGGCCGCGCGCCTCTATGCGACCGGTGGCAATGCCGCCATCTATTACGGGTTGGGGGTCACCGAGCACAGCCAGGGCTCCACAGCGGTGATGGCTATCGCCAACCTGGCGATGCTCACCGGGAATGTCGGCCGCGAAGGTGTCGGGGTGAATCCGATGCGGGGCCAGAACAACGTGCAGGGGTCCTGCGACATGGGCTCCTTCCCGCACGAACTGCCCGGCTATCGCCACCTGTCCGACGCCGCGACCCGCGGCCTGTTCGAGCGCGAGTGGGGGGTTGCGCTGGACCCGGACCCGGGCATGCGCATCCCCAATATGTTCGATGCCGCCATCGACGGGGAATTTCGCGGCCTGTATTGCCAGGGGGAGGACGTGGCCCAGTCGGACCCCAACACCCAGCACATCCAGGCGGCCCTGGCGGCGCTGGATTGCCTGGTGGTGCAGGATATCTTCCTCAACGAGACCGCCAAGTTCGCCCACGTATTCCTGCCGGGCTCTTCCTTCCTGGAGAAAAACGGCACCTTCACCAACGCGGAACGGCGGATATCGCCAGTGCGCAGGGTGATGCCGCCACTAGCGGGCAAGGAGGACTGGGAGGTCACCCAGGACCTGGCCAATGCGATGGGCTGCGCGATGCACTACAGCCACCCGTCGCAGATCATGGATGAGATTGCACGCCTCACGCCCACCTTCCACGGCGTGAGCTATGCCCGCCTCGACGAACTGGGCAGCATCCAGTGGCCCTGCAACGAGCAGGCCCCGGACGGCACACCGACGATGCATGTGGATGAGTTTGTGCGGGGCAAGGGCTTTTTCGCCCTCACCGAATACGTGGCCACTGAGGAGCGCGCCAACCGGCGCTTCCCGCTGTTGCTGACCACCGGGCGCATCCTCAGCCAATACAACGTAGGTGCCCAGACCCGGCGCACCGCCAACAGCGCCTGGCA
>JAOUDU010000512.1 GCA_029859085.1 Gammaproteobacteria bacterium
AAAAGTTGCGGTGCGCTTTTTTTGCGCCGGGGCGTATGCCCTGACGCGGGTGGCGGTCGCCTGCCCGCGCTACCGCGGCATACCAAGTTCCCGCTCAGGGTGTATAATGCCCGGGCAAGTTTTACCAACATAATCGGGGGTATAGGTGATGGCAGCTGTAGATTTTATTTTTCGTTGGGCGCATGTCCTGTTCGGTATTACCTGGATAGGCCTGCTGTATTATTTCAACTTCATCCAGGGTGAGTACTTCAAGGAAGCGGAGGCGAGCGCCAAGGCTGACGCAATGAAGAAGCTGGCACCGCGCGCCCTGTGGTGGTTCCGCTGGGGTGCAATGTTCACTTTCCTGACGGGCCTGGTGCTGATTCACCGGATCGGTGCGGATATGGATATCGGCGGCCAGCCCGTGATCTGGGTGGGCGCGTTGAGCGGTATCCTGATGTTCCTGAACGTTTGGCTGATTATCTGGCCGAACCAGCAGGTCGTGCTGGGCATGAAGCAAGGGGACGGGCCGTCGTCAGCGGCAAAGGCCGGCCTGGCGTCGCGCACCAATACCCTGCTGTCGGGCCCCATGCTGTTCGGCATGCTGGGTTCAAAGCACCTGTTTATCGAGGGTGCCGGCGGCACCGGCTTTTATGCCTGCGTGGCGGTTATCCTGTTGATCGAGGCCAATGCCCTGTTCGGCAAGACCGGCCCCATGACCAGTGTCAAGGGCGTCATCCACTGCAGCCTGGCCCTGACCGCGGTGCTGTGGGCGCTGCTCGCCTTCCTGTAGAAGTAGCGACGCAGACCAGAGCCGGGCCCAGCCCGGCTTTTTTTCGCGTCCTTTCTGGCACCCCGGGTGCTATGTATAATCAGCGCCACCGGTTGTAACAGGTATGCACCCCATGTCCCAAGACGATCTCGACCATATCCCCTCGATAGTCCCGACCCGCGACGGGCCTGCGCCGTCCGGCTCTTCCAGGCCGCGTCCCGGCAAGAGCGGTGGCGCCCAGCGACCCGCCCCGGCGAAGACCCCGGCAGCCGGGGGGGGCACCGGAGCCCTGGCGCGGGTGTTTATCGCGTTGTCGCTGGTGGTCGCAGCCGTTGCCTGTGGCTGGGCCTGGCAATTGCAGCAGGGCCTGCAGGAGTCCACCGCCAGGGCTGAAGACTACGCCAAGCGTATCGGGGACCTCGAGGCCAGGTTGTCCGACACCGACCAGGGTATGAACCAGAATGCGGAGGTCCAGGCGGCCAAGATTCGCGAGCTCGATACCGAGGTGCGCAAGCTCTGGGATAACGTCTGGAAGCAGGCGAGTGAGCGGCTAGCCAAGCTGGAGAAGGATTCGGCCGGGCAGGGCAAAAAAGTTGATGCCACCGCCGCCGCCCTGGCCACGCTGCAGGCGCAGGTCAAGGACGCCGGTGGGGATATTGCGAAGCTGAAGTCGGTTGCCGGAGACCTCGAGCGGGTGATCGCCAGCGGCAAGGCCAACCAGGCCGAGGTTGAACGCGTGGCCGATACCATCAACCGGGTCAACCTGGATATGGCGAAACTGGGCAAGCGGGTGCAGAGCAACGAGGAGTGGATCCAGTCGATCAACGCCTTCCGCAAGCAGGTCAACGCCAGTATTGTCGAACTGAGGTCTGCGGTGAGAGCCCAGCCGGCCTCTCCCACCGCCCCCCCGGGCTGAACAAGGATTCCACCATGACCGTAATTCGCCAGGACGATCTCATCGACAGCGTCGCCGATGCGCTGCAGTTCATTTCCTACTATCACCCCGTGGATTTTGTGAAGGCGGTGCACGAGGCCTACCAGCGGGAGCAGAACCCCGCGGCCAGGGACGCCATGGCGCAGATCCTGATCAACTCCCGCATGTGCGCGCTGGGCCATCGCCCGATCTGCCAGGATACCGGGATTGTCACGGTGTTCCTGAAGATAGGGATGAACGTGCAGTGGGACGCTACGATGTCGGTAGCGGATATGGTGAACGAGGGTGTGCGCCGGGCCTATACCAACCCGGACAACGTACTGCGGGCCTCCATCCTGGAGGATCCTGCCGGGGCGCGCCGGAATACCAAAGACAATACCCCCGCGGTGATCCATATGGAGGTGGTGGCGGGCGACACCGTCGATGTGCAGGTGGCGGCCAAGGGCGGCGGCTCGGAAAACAAGTCGAAGCTGGTGATGCTCAACCCGTCGGACAGTATCGTGGACTGGGTGGTGAAAACCATACCCACCATGGGCGCGGGCTGGTGCCCGCCTGGCATGCTCGGGATCGGGATCGGGGGTACTGCCGAGAAAGCCGCGCTGATGGCCAAGGAAGCGCTGATGGATCCGATCGATATCCACGAGCTGCGCGAGCGCGGCCCGTCCAACCGGGTGGAGGAGTTGCGCCTGGAGATAATGGAGGCCGTCAACAAGCTGGGTATCGGCGCCCAGGGCCTGGGCGGCCTGACCACCGTGATGGACGTGAAAATCCGCGACTATCCCACCCACGCCGCTTCCCTGCCGGTGGCGATGATTCCGAACTGCGCGGCCACCCGGCACACCCATTTCGTGCTGGACGGCTCCGGCCCGGCGCTGCAGACGCCGCCGGATATCAACGACTGGCCGGAGATCACCCAGGAGGCCAGCGAGGGGGTGCGCCGGGTGAACCTCGATACTGTCACCCGGGACGAGGCGGCCCAGTGGCAGCCCGGGGATACCCTGCTGCTGTCCGGCAAGATGCTCACCGGGCGGGATGCCGCCCACAAGAAAATGAAGGAACTGATCGAGAGTGGCGCCGGACTGCCGAAGGAAGTGGATCTCAGGGGTCGCTTCATTTACTACGTCGGCCCGGTCGATCCGGTCCGCGACGAGGTGATGGGCCCCGCGGGCCCCACCACCGCCACCCGCATGGACAAGTTCACCGACTTTATTCTTGAGCACACCGGCCTGTTGGGCATGATCGGCAAGGCCGAGCGCGGACCCACGGGTATCGCTGCCATCAAGAAGCACAAGGCGGTATACCTGATGGCTGTGGGCGGCGCCGCCTACCTGGTGTCCAAGGCCATCACCTCCGCGCGGGTGGTTGCGTTCCCGGAACTGGGCATGGAAGCCATCTACGAATTCGAGGTCAGGGATATGCCGGTGACAGTGGCGGTGGACA
>JAOUDU010000513.1 GCA_029859085.1 Gammaproteobacteria bacterium
GAAGCCCGCTTCGGGTCCCTGCCGAGTACCCGGCTCTCTTTTCGCAGCGTACGGCGAATAAACATAAATAGAAAAATGTTTTCGTTTTCGAAAATTTATGCTAAAGTGCGCAAAAATTCAGTTCCGCCACAGTGGGCGCTTGGCCGTTGACAACATTTGACATCATTATAGTGGGTGCCGGTATGGCGGGGGCTTCGGTCGCGGCAGAGCTCAGCGCCACTGCCCGGGTGCTGTTGCTGGAGCGCGAGGAGCACCCCGGCTACCACTCCACCGGGCGCTCGGCCGCCGCCTATATTCCGTCCTATGGCCATGAGAGCCCCAGCCTGCGCCTGCTGACGCATTGTAGCCTCTCGTTCCTGCAGCAGCCCCCCGAAACGTTCCAACTGCCGACATTACTCTATCCCAGAGGTCTTCTCACCCTGGCCCCCCCAGGGCAGGAAGCCGCTGCAGAATCGGAATTCGAGCGCTTAAGGCAGGTGGTTCCCGGCATTGTCCGGGCGGACCGCGAGTTCATTCGGGGGAAAATCCCGCTCATCCGGGATGAATACCTCACTTTTGGCTGGTACGAACCCGACGTCTTCGACATCGACGTGCATGCCCTCCATGAGGGCTACCTTCGGACCTTGCGCCAGCGTGGCGGCCAGCTGGTCACCAGTACAGATATCACCGCCGTGGAGCGCGGCGGCGGGCAGTGGCATGTATCAACGCGGGAAGACACATTTTCGGCGCCGCTGCTGGTCAACGCGGCGGGTGCCTGGGCGGACCAGGTGGCTGCGCTGGCCGGGGTCGATGGTATCGGCCTGATGCCCCTGCGCCGCACTGCCATCCTGCTGGATCCACCAGCGGGGTGTGACGTGTCCGGCTGGCCGCTCGTGCTGGCGAGCGATGGCTCATTTTACCTGAAGCCGGATGCGGGACTTATTCTCGCCTCCCCGGCCGACGAGCATCCCTCGCTGGCCTGCGATGCGCGGCCCGAGGAACTGGATATCGCCTACGCGGCGCACTACGCCCAGGAGGCGCTGCAACTGGAGGTACGCCAGGTCAGGCACAGCTGGGCCGGGCTGCGCAATTTCGTGGCCGATCGCCGCCCTGTCATCGGCTTCGCAGCGGACGCAGAGGGGTTTTTCTGGCTGGCCGGCCAGGGTGGTCATGGCATCCAGACAGCCCCCGCCGCAGCAAGGCTGGCGGCGGCTCTGCTGCTGCACAACAGGGTGCCGACCGACCTTGAGCAAGCGGGGTTGGACCCGGCATGGGTATCCCCACGGCGGATACAGGCGGGTGAGGGTTCGCTAACGGGACCAACCACTAATTTCAACATTTCAAGATAACTTTGACCCGAGGAACATGAACATGCGTAAGACATTGCTGGCTTTGAACATCGGCGCCCTGGCGGCGCTCTCTGCCACCTCAGGCACGGCCCAGGAAGCCTCCGGCTTTGCGTTGGAAGAGGTCGTCGTGACAGCGCAGAAACGCGCCCAGGATGCACAGGATATCCCGATCTCGGTACAGGCCTTTACTCCCAGCGCGATAGACAAGCTTGGCGCAAATAATCTCAGCGACCTGAGCGAAGCCGCGCCTTCCCTGGTTATCGGCGGCCTGGGTCGCGGCAGCCAGCAAAATATGGGCATGCGCGGCGTCACCGACTTCGCGCGCAATGTCGGTATCGACGCGCGCATGGGCGTCTATATAGATGGCGTATTCCAGGGGCGGTCCTATGCCGCCGACGTGCCACTGCTGGGCCTGGAGAGTGTGGAGTTGCTGCGCGGGCCACAGGGCACCCTGTTCGGCAAGAACACCGAAACCGGCGCCATCAGCCTGAACACCAAGAAGCCGAGCGAGGATTTCGAAGCAGAGATAGGTGCCGACTACGGTCGCTACGAAACGGGTAAGGTAACCGGTTACGTGAACGGCGCTCTCGCCGACACACTGTTTGCCTCGGCTTCCGGTTCCTACCAGCAGGGCGACGGCTATTATGACAATATTTTGCTAGGCAAGGATGTGGGCGACTGGGATACCAGCGCGGGCCGCCTCCAGTTCCGCTGGCTGCCCAGTGATATGTTTGATATCCGGCTGTCCGGTGATTACACCGAAAAGCACAGCGATCAGCCGCTGGCAACCAATGCCCAGTTGGACGCCTACAAAACTCAGCAGAACTTCGTGACCAAGGACGACTCCAAGAACTGGGGAACGGCCTTGAACGCCGATATTTTCCTGGCAGGTGACTACACCGTCACTTCCATCTCCGCGTTCCGACACAACAAATTCGATACCCTTGCCGATGACGACTACACCCCCCTGGAACTGGTGTGGGTGGACTTCAATGAGGACTCTGACCAGTACTCCCAGGAATTTCGGCTGGTTTCACCGGTAGCAGAAAAGTACGATTGGGTGGGCGGTGTTTACTATTTCTACAACGACCTTTCCAGCGCACGGAACGTATCGATAGGCGAAACACTTTTCACCAATCTTCTTCCCCCGGCGCTGGCACCCTTCGCCGGCGCCATATCCGGCTACACCGAGGTGCCCAACAAGCTCTCCACGGAAACCTACGCGGCCTACATCCACGGCAACTACCGTTTCACGCCTGCTGTGGAACTTACCGCCGGCATACGCTACACCGTCGAGGACAAGAACCTGGACAAGTGGTCCCAGATCAGCTATCCCAACGATCCGGCGGTCGCCGCGCGCCTGGAGGCGGCGACCGGACGACCGTTCACGCAGTCCCCGGGATTTATCCTGGGCGCAATCAATTATGACAATGTCAGCGAAAGCCGCAACGACGAGGACTGGTCTCCCACTGTCGGGCTGAACTATAGTTTTGCAGAGGACATCATGCTCTACGCCAGGTACGCTCGCGGCAACAAGAGCGGCGGCTGGAACGCGGATTTCATGACTAATGGCCTGGAATACTTCAGCTATGAGCCGGAGTCCGTCGACAGCTACGAGGCGGGAATCAAATCCACACTGATGGACGATACCCTGCGCCTGAACGCGGCCTACTACTACTCCGAATACGATGATTTCCAGGTGTTCCAGCAAGTATTCAACTCTGGCGGAAACCCGTCGAACGAACTCACCAACGCGGGGGCAGTCACCAACCAGGGTGTAGAACTGGAG
>JAOUDU010000514.1 GCA_029859085.1 Gammaproteobacteria bacterium
CAGCCTGGTGGTGATACTCAGGTGAACGAATCCCATCTGGCCGGCCGCGTCCATGGCGCGCACCACGTACTGGTGAGCGGCATCGGCGTCGGCAGTGATCACCATTGGCATGGTGGTATCACCGGCCGAAATCTTGTAGATGGCAGCCTGCAGCGTGCGCGTGCGATTGTCCACCAGGCCGAGGCCGTTGACCCGGTAATTGCCGGCCTCATCGACCAGGATCTCTATCTGCTGGTCGCTGGTTTCCTTGGCGCTGCCCTGGGCCTCGGGCAGGTCGATGCTCAGCTGGGTTTCCCGGGTAAAGGTGGTGGATACCATGAAAAAAATGAGCAGCAGGAAGACCACGTCTATCAACGGGGTCAGGTTGATGCCGACCTCTTCCCGGTGTTGGCGGCGGAATCTCAAGCGTGTTCTTCCGTGTTCTCTTCACTGTGCAGGGCGTCGACCAGTTTGATGGTCTCCTGCTCCAGCTCCACCACGATCCCGTCGATGCGACCGACGAAATAGCGATGCATCACCAGCGCGGGAATCGCCACTGTAAGACCGGCCGCGGTGGTGATGAGGGCCTGGGAAATACCACCGGCCAGGGCACTCGCATTACCCGTGCCCTGGGCCATGATTTCAGCGAACACCTTGATCATGCCGAATACGGTACCGAGCAGGCCCAGCAGGGGAGAAACCGCCGCGATGGTACCCAGGGTGTTGAGGTAGCGCTCGAGGTCGTGAATCACATGTCCCGCGGCCTCCTGGATGCTCTCCTTCATCACATCGCGGCCGTGGAAGGCATTGCCCAGGCCCGCGGCAAGTATCCGCCCCAGGGGCGACGCTTTCTTCAGGTTGCGCAATCGCTCGGCATCGAGCTCACCGGCCTTGAGCTGTTTCCAGACCGTGGCCAGCAGGTGCGGCGGCGCGATCTTTTTGGGGTTCAGGGTGTAGAGGCGCTCCACACAGATAGCCAGGCCAACAATGGAGCAAAGCAGTATCAGCACCATCACCCAGCCGCCGGCAACCAACAACTCAAGCACGACTTCTCTCCCCTGTTTTTGTAATGGCGTCATTATACGCACAGGCCGGAGGGGTAAGAAACCGACAGAAGTTACATCCAGAAGCGCCGCACCTGTTCCCGCTGCCTGGTTACCCGCACGGGCCGGCCGGGGATGAATTCGTACTCCAGCGCGCCCCCCGTCGCGGTATCGTCCACCGCGGCGCCCATCTGCCGCAGCCGCGCGACCACCTCCGGGTGGGGGTGACCAAAGCGATTGGCGTAGCCCCTGCTCAGCACCGCCACGGCGGGCTGGACGGCCTTGAGCAGCGCATAGGACGTGGAGGTGCGGCTACCGTGGTGCGGCACCAGCAGCCAGTCGCTGGCCAGGCCCTGGCCCCAGCGACGCACCAGCGCACGCTCGCCGGTGTTTTCGACATCCCCGGACAACAGGAGCTGGTGACCGGCGGCCTGGATCTGCAGCACGCAGGAACTGTCATTGCTTGAGCCCCCATCGCCACCCGCGGGCCCCAGGAAGCGGAACCGCTGCCCCCCCGGCCAGTCCCAGGCGCCGCCGGCGCGGCAGGGGCGACCCCGGCCCGGTGCGGGCAGGCGGCCGCCGTAGTACACCTGTGCGGTGGGCATCGCGGCCAGCAGCGTGCCGGTGCCGGCGCTGTGATCGTTGTCCGGATGGCTGATGACCAGGGTATCCAGCGCCCGGGTCCCGCGTTGCCGCAGGAAGGGCAATATCACCGCGCTGGCCATATTGTTACCCGCCGGGTCGCCGCCGCCGGTGTCGTAGACCAGGGTGCGGTCACCGGCCTGGACCACCACCGACGTGCCCTGCCCCACGTCCAGCACGGTGACCCGGGTCAGGCCGGCCGGAGCCTGCGGACGGGGGTAGCGCGCGGGGTAATCCGGTGGCAGCGCCAGCGGCAACAGCAGCAGCAGTGCCAGCGACCGGGCGCGCCAGGACAGTGGCGTCACCAGCAACGCCACTCCCAGCGCCGCCAGCAACACTTCCGGCAGCGCCCCCGGGAAGGGCCGGAACAACCAGGCCCCGCCGGCATCGGACCACCGTGTGGCGACAGGGAGCAATTGCTGCAGCGGCCACGCCGCCAGCCGCCACAGCGCCATTTCCGCAACCGGCAATGCGAACATGGCCACCACCGCGAGCAGGGCCAACGGGACCACGACCATCCCCACCAGCGGCACCATCACCAGGTTGGCGAATCCCGCCACCAGGCTGGCGCCGCCGAACCACCAGGCACCTAGCGGCAACATGGCCAGTGACATGAAGCCGTGCGTCCAGAGCGCGCGCTGCCAGGGCGGCCGGCCGCGCTGCCAGGCCGACAACCACAACAGCGCGGCCACCGCGGCAAATGACAGCCAGAAGCCGCTCCCCAGGGCCGCGAGCGGGTTCAGCCCCAGTACCGCGACCGCCGCCAGCAGCAGCGTATTGCCGGGCCTGCTGCTGCGCCCGGCCACTCCCGCGAGGATGAAGCAGGCCAGCATACACAGCGCCCGCTGGGTGGCGACTGAAAACCCCGCGAGCGCGGTGTAGGCGCCGCAGCAGGCCAGCGCCAGCAGCGCCGGCAGCCTGCCCGCGGACCATCCCGCCAGCAGCAGCGGCCGCTCCAGCAGGCGGCCGAGGAAAAACGCCGCACCCGCCACCAGGCCGACATGCAGGCCGGAGATAACCAGCAGGTGATTGATGCCGAGTCGCTGGAACAGGTTCCACAGGGAACTGTCGATGCCGCTTTTGTCCGCGACGGTAACCGCCGCCAGGATAGCGGCGACGCTGGGCTCCAGCGGCAGCGCGCTGATACGCTCGCTGACGGCCTGGCGCAGGCGCTCAGGCAGGCCCGACGGGGCTGGATTCCCCGGCTGCTTCGCACCGCGGCCACCGCTGACGGTACCCACCGCATCGATGCCCGTCTGGGCATACCACGCCTGCAGGTTAAAGGAACCGGGGTTGGCCAGGCCCCAGGGCTTGCTGAGTTTGGCCGGGAAGGTCCAGGTAGCGCCGGGAACCATTTTCGCCGGGCCGTAGTAGGAAAGCAGGACCCGTTCGGGACCGGCGCAGCGGGCGGGGCCGATCGCCTGTACCGAGAACTCGAAACGCTGTCTG
>JAOUDU010000515.1 GCA_029859085.1 Gammaproteobacteria bacterium
GCAGGCCGGTGGCCGCGGCGCCTATCACCAGAACGCCGCCCTCCGGCAGGCTCCCCGGCTTGCGGTAGTGATGCGGCGTGACGCTGTGAATCTTGTGCGGCAGTGCTCCGGCAATGGACGGCACCAACGGTATATTGAATGCGCCGCTGGCGACGACCAGCGCGCGGCACTGCCATGCGCCCCGGTCGGTCACTACCCGGTAGCCATTCAATGCCGGATATACCGCCCTGACCCGGGTATACGTCTGCACCGGTGCCTGGGTGTCGCGCGCATACCCACTGATAAAATCGATCACCTCGGTCATGGTCATGAAGCCGTCGGGGTCGCTGCCGCGGTAGTGCCAGCCGGGCAGGCGGCTCTGCCAGTTCGGCGTCAGCAGCCGCAGCGAGTCCCAGCGCTCGCAGCGCCAGGAGTTCGCCACTTCCCCGCGCTCGAGCACCACGTGGTCGATCGAGCGCGCCGCCAGGTAATGGCTGGCGGCCAGGCCGCACTGGCCAGCGCCAATGACAACGGCAGTGACCTGACGCATCGGTCCTGACTGTCGCAGCGGTTTCACTCCCGCACCTCCACGGTGACCGGGGTGGGATTGGTGACAATATCGTACACCGCCGAGCGCTTCTGCGATTGAGCCACCACCGCCTCGATCTCCTCCCGGGGGGCATCGGCATCGATCGTGAATGTGACTCTGATGCCCTCGAAGCCATTGCGCACGTCACTGTCAATACCCAGGATACCCTGGATGTCCATATTGCCCTCGATGGTGGCCCTGACAGTATTGAGCTGGATATTGCGGTGCTGCGCCACCGAGGCGACCCCGGCGGTCAGGCAACTCGCAAGGCCCACCAGTACGTACTCCACCGGCGTGGCACCGGCATCGTCCGCAGCAAAGATTTCCGGGTGGTCGGCGTCGAAGCTGAAACAGCGCTTGTGGGACTGTTCGCCGCCCAGCCCGTAAAACTGCTCCACCAGGGAGTGACTGTGGGTGCCGTTGACCCAGTTGCAGGTGGCCCGCCAGCGGAACCGGGCGGCCTCGGGTGCCGCAGTGAGGGCCTCCCTTGCGCCCAGCAGTGCGGTGACGTTGACACCATTGTTGACGATTTTCGTGTACGTGTTCATAGCTGATCTCCTTGATTGGTCACTGCGGTGGGGCCGAAATGCCCGGGCAGTGGGATCAGCATCGCTGGCAGACGTGGAAACGAGCGTGGAAACCGCCGTGGTTTTTTACCCCTCCTCGGCGAGAAAGGCGTTGATCTTCTGCTAGTCCCCGAAGTCCCGCTCGGTAAACCCGCGGCAGGACCAGACCCGCTCGACCGGCATGTCCGCCTGGCGCTGGGCCTGGCGCACCGACTCCGCATCCGGCGCCAGGTAGAGGCATATCATGCGTTTGCGATCCTGCGAGAAGAAAGTGCGCAGGAATGTGACCTGGTGCTGTTCGAGACACCAGGCGGCGGCGTCTTCCCTTGCCTGCAGCGCCTCCAGGGTGACCGGGGTGGTGAAACGGCGCTCTACCACCACTGCGGGAGCGCCTTCCCGCCCGGTGTCGTGTACCGTCCCCGCCCAGGCAATTCTGGCCCTGGAGAAGGCCTCCCTGGCGACTCTGCGCACCGCCTCGGTATCGGGCGCCTCGAATCGGCACAGCAGGCGACTGCCATCGTTTGACATCAGGCTTTCCCGCCAGCTGACGCGGTACAATGGCATGCAGTCCAGGCCGTCCCGCGCCATGGCCATGAAATCCTCGGCGGAAATACCCGGGTCAAACTGGCGCTCCAGAAGAATGTGTTGCATGGTTGTTTCACCTCGATTGAGTCAACTGTTCGACCGCTCGTTCGCGGGCCCACCGGGCGACCACCCCGGTCATCAGCGCTTTTATAGCTGCGAGATGCTCTCCCTCGCCCGGCAGTTTCAATTGCCCCTTGACCGCCACCAGGTTGAGATGGGCCAACAGGGTTTCCGTCGGCCGCTCCATCAGTTCGGCCAGCTGCAGGGCCTCCGCGCCTCGTGCCAGCGCCAGGTCGAGGCGCCCGTACCGGATATCCAGTGCGGCGACCCGGTTGAGCAGATAGGTGAGGCGCGCCTTGGCGTCCACCTCCCGCACCACCTGCAGATGTTCCGCCAGGGACTCATCCGACCCATTCAGGCTATATTCGCAAAGTGCCCGCAGGCCCAGGGCAAAAGGATATTCGCTGCCCTCCCGCAGGCGGGAGCCGATTTCTACCAGCGGCTCGCAGCGGGCCAGGGCTGCTGTGAAATCGCCGCGATCCACCTCGACCATGGCGAGATATTCATTTGCCATATACTCGTTCATCCTGTCTCCCTGGGCCTTGGCCAGGGTCCGGGCATCCTCGAGGTGTTCTATGGCCTCGTCGAGCCGGCCCTCGTAATATCGCAACATGCCCTTTGTGGCCTGCACCACGGGAAAAAGGATATTGCAGCGCGCGGCCAGTGAACCGGCCTCCATCGCCATCGCGTCCGCCTGGGACAGGTCCCGCTCAAGCAACAGCAGGCACTTCGCCGCCTCCGCCATGCCGAGGATATGGGCCTCATCACTGGCCGCCCGGGTAATCCGCTCGGCCAGCAGGGAATCGCGCCTGGCGTCGGACCACTGGCCATTTTGCCAGCGGACATAGGCCGCCATCTGGTAGCCGAGCCGGGCGTGAGACAGGGCGCCGTGGTCCAGTGCCTGCTCGGCCAGGCTCGTGTACTCTATTGCGGCAGCGCGCCAGTCCTCCAGCGGGGCTGCGTTGAGGCGGATGTCGCACAGTTCGAGGGTCAGGCAGATACGCTGGGCATCGCCGAGCCCGGCCACAAAGCCCATACCGCGTTCGCACAGGCTGATCGCATCGTCGTTGGCGTAAAAGCGCAGGCACATCCGGCCCGCCGTAACCATGGCGCGGGCGGCCAGGGCAGGATCACCGCTTCTGGCGGCATGGTGCGCAAGGTCGGCGGCTATGACCAGGTCCCCGGCGATCTCTTCCTCCAGCATTTCGGCCATCCTGTGGTGCATCACCCTTTGCCGGGCGGGGGTGATCTCCTGGTAGATCGACCTGGCGATCAGGTCGTGGGAGAAGCTGAATCCCCGGGGCGCCGGATGCAGCATACCCTGCTTTTCCG